>JAFUEG010000001.1 GCA_017464045.1 Lachnospiraceae bacterium | reverse complement strand
CTCTGAGGTCTTTCGCCTCTGAGGTCTTTCGCCTCTGAGGTCTTTCGCCTCTGAGGTCTTTCGCCTCTGAGGTCTTTCGCCTCTGAGGTCTTTCATTTAAAAAGTTTCGTATAAATTTGCTTATTTGTCAACACTTTTTTATATAAAAATATTGCTAAAATATTATAGCATATTTTAAAAATAATTAAGCAATTTTCTTATATTTCTTATCACAGAAAGTATTATAACACATAAGGTGTAACAAATCTGCCACAAAATCATAAAATAACGGATATTTTTAATTATTTGTAATATTTTTCAAACTCGACACACAACTCGTAAAGCAAAATATTATTATAGCTATCATAGCTATCACGGTTATTATATTTATTACAACCTCCCGCCTTATATAAGGTACTCTAAAAAATATAGAAGCAAAACAGCAACCCTCAAAATCATCATTTGAACTTTGAGATTTCTTTAGCTTATCGTTCTCTTTGAATATCAAGTCGATTTCGTTCATTTTCCCTACATCATCAGTAGCATCCCCATAACCAGAAGACATACTCCCATCGTTACATAGCCCTCTTTTGTTATCATCTTCCATGTCTTATTACCCTTAAGACCGCCTTTCACTTTATCGTCAATCCGGTATTCTCTGAAGAATACGACTGTTGTTATGATAAATATGATAAAGAGAGCTATCATTTCTACTATAACGGCGATATTCGGAATATGGCTCATATCTATATATGACAGAATCACATTAACTAAGTTGAATGCCATGTGCATACAGAACGGATATATCATATTCCCAGTAGCTATCCTTACAAGCGCAAAAAGGCATCCGAAGAAAAATCCATATAGCACTGAACCAAGTGAAAAATGAAGCAACGCAAAGAATAAGCTGCTAAGTACAACCGCTGATGCTATTCCAAACTTTCCCTTTACCTTCAGAAACTCTCCAAGAATCACTCCCCTGAATACATATTCTTCGACAATAGCCGGCACTACTGCAAAGCATAATATCGAAAGATATATCGGATACTTGTTTATATCCTCTGTACCGTCTGCTCCTGCCTGAGAAAGAACTCCTGCAAGTGCGTTAAGCACCATTGCTATCGGTATTCCGCTCACTACCATGAGTATCGTTACCATAAATGCCTTTATATCAGGCTTCTTAAATGGCACTTTTAGATTATTCTTATTCTTCATAGCCATAAAAAAGGCAAATAGAAATGTCATAAAGTATATCGCCATCTGTGCTCCCAATGTTCCAAAGAAAGGCATGGTAAAGATTCCTGCCACCTCAAATATAATGCAAAAGAAAAAGCACAGGTTCGCTATCCTTATGCTCCTGTACTCATCTGTTCGCTTATATTTTCTTCTTTCTCTCACCCTATCTGATAGGTTTTGTATATTCAATAGTATCGTTTGCATCTTCGCTTCCATTACTCGCTCCTTTACATTTTTTCAAAAACTTAATCATCAATTCCAGCATTGTTCCTATCCCTATTACTTTTGCTGGGGTCCTCATGCCCGTCACTCTTACCCTTTTCAGATGCGATATGTTTCTTATGCTCTATATGGGTTTGCAGGTGCTTTGTTATATCCTCGGCTTCAATCCCATTTTTCTTACAAAAGGCAATAGCTGCTGCTTTATCTGCAAATTCAGCTATTGCAACGCCCTCAGTTATCTTACCGCTTTCACTCTTCACATCAGCAATAAGTATATATTTATTATCATCTACATTTTTCTCCATTTTGAAGTTTCCGAATGTTGATGTACTGGCTACTTCGTGGCTATGAGCCTGCCTTGCTTCCTCTTCTTTAAGGTGTTCATCTTCTATACGGGCTTTTTCCTTTTCTTCAGCTTCACGCTCTGCCTGCTCCTTCGCCTGCTGCTCTGACTTTTCTCTTGCTTCTGCCTGCTCTTTTGCTATGGTCTCAGCCTTTTCTGTCAGATACTCCTCAGCCTTTGGTAGATAATCATCAAGAGTACCTGACTTATCTCTCGTAATGGGGTTGATATCTATCTCATGTCCGTCAATGCCTATCCATTCTTCTTTCAGATCATCAAATAGCGCATCTTCCGTTATATCTCCATAAAACTCAACCACAACATCCACATCGGAGTCTTCCTTTTCGATTCCTCTGCTTCTGCTACCAATTAGAACCGCATCAAGAACCACTGCATCTATGCCCCATTCATCTAATGATGCCTGAACATGGTCTTTTACCATCATTTCAATACTTTCAGCATTCTGTCCGTCGAGTTCATGGAACTTTTCATTGGTCTTATCTCTGTACGCTCTCACGATAGGACCTTCCTTATATGAATCAAGTATAGCCTTAAGGTTTCTTTTCTTATCATCTCTATCACAAAGTTTAGTCTCAAATGCTACCTCAACACCTGATGTCTTACTGAAATCATCCATTTCATTCTTAAAACTCTTTGCAAAATACTGTGCATCCCGTTCATCAGAAAAAGCATAATACTTTGTACCCATAGGCTCTCCATCCAGACCTATATCAACATTTAACTGAACCGGAAGACTTTCTATATCCATTGCTCTCTTAAGCTCTGCCTCTGTCCTCTTCGAATCAATATTCTCAAATATGATAAAGTCCTTTGAACCATCAAAGCCTGCACCATATTCATTTAAGAAACTAAGGACATTGTAAGGTGTAAATTCAAATGTATCTGATACCGTCCCTTCTCCCAACATTAGAGGATATTCTCCGGTATCTTCGATATAGAATTCAGTCTTACCATCCTTACGAAACATAGTAACATCATATGCAGTCTTTTCATTTTCTACATAAGCTCTGAAAGTTTTTGGTTCCTTTGAGTCAAATGCTCTATCCTTCATCTTTTCAAAATCCGGATTCATTCTGGAGGTGTCAGCAGTTATACTATCTCCTTTATCTGTAACACTGACTGAAAGAACCTCAGCCGCAGTAAAGGCTATCATGGTACCTGCTGCAAGACCATATGACTCTTCTGAAAAAACACCGGTATATTGATGGTCCTGAAGATTGAACCTGCCTTCATTCTCCTGAGATATGGTATCAAGTTTCATCTTTCCATATACAGTTTCAATCTCAGTTGAGGTGCCTATATCAGCGTAGTTTTCCTTGTTGTCTTGATAAGTATGGACAATATAGTCAAAGCTTCTGTCAAAAGAATAGCCATACTCCGGTGGTTCTTTTATCTCATTCCCACTGATAGTATGGCTTGTAAGCATAGTTAGTATCTGTTCTTTAAAGAGGTCAGGGTTCTCCCCTTCATATACCGATGATATTCCCTGGTCGAAAAGCGGATCTACTGCTGTTCCTCGGCTTCCACCTCGTGAAATATCTTCATGTTGTGTCTGAACCTCTCTATCTCGCTCATCCCTTCTGTCTCCGATTCCCTCTCGGCTACTTTCTTGTTTGTTTTCTCCACCAGCCTCTCGGTTCTCTCCACTGTCTTCTCGTCTATGTAGCTCATCTGACTTAACTTGTCCATCTTGGCTATGTTCTCTATTAAATTCTCCATCTTCTCTACCTCCGTTATCTATAATAGTTTCACTCGTTACTCTTGCTTCTTTTATGAACTTGTCACTTAAACCTATACTTTCCATAAGGATAGGCTTTTCTCCTATACCGACATCGTTATTCCACTTGGAAAACCCATCCGCAGCGCCCATAGCTTTTAGAGCTTCGTATGCCTTTGCAATCTTATTGCCTTCACGCTCATTTACATACTTATCTATCAGCCTTGGAGAAAGGTATCTGCCTTTGTGAATAAATCTCCGAAGCATCCTGTCCATTGTCTTATTCTTATCAAGGTCAACATAGTGGATATTTACCTTATAGCCTTCCATTTTAGCAAGACTGATATAGTCATTTATGAGCTTATCAGCATCACTGCCAACCTTCGGCATTACTATATTATCATGCCTTCTTATAGCAGCCTTAAAGACTTCTCGTTCAACCATCTGTGACTCCAGATGAACCGTATTAGCTCCCCAGCCTTTGTTGAACTCCGGAAAGAGCCTTTTTGCTTCATCATTATCTATAAGTTTGGCTTTGTGTTCATATGATATTTTATCAACGATTGCGGAAGATTTTCCCGATGCGGGTAGACCTATAACTATGTCAAGGCGACTGCCTTGCTCGACATCTTCATTATAGACCGTATTCCCATGACTGTCAACAATACTGTCCCCTTTATCGTCCACCTTGACAGAACCGTAATTATTGAGAATATTAAAGACCTTTTCTTCAATAGCTTCTCTGCCCTTAAGCTGTATTGTAGGTGTCTGATGCGATACGCACGAAGTAGCTGCTATCATCTCAGGTGTACTAACAACCTCTTCTATAGGAACTTCGATTCCCTTCTCGCATCTATCAAGAACAGCCTGCAGTTCATCACTTACAGGCTGTCCGGTTAATAATACTATATCTCTATCTCGTTTCTCTGCATTTTCTGTTTCTATCACCATATTATCACGCTCCTTTACAAAACTTCCTCCGTTTTCTTATGGACAGGTATGCCCTGCTCCTGCTTTCTTTCAGACTTTTCCTTTGCCTTACTTTCAGCTAATTCCTGCTTGGCTGCTATCTTTTCAGCAAGAGTTTTAGGCTTACCTGCCACCACTTCACTCTTATCAGTTTCATCTCTTCCTGATGGTTCAGTGTCCTTAGTCCCTTTCTCATCCATATCAAGTTGAGAATTAAGGAATGTCAGCCTTTCAAGCATGGTATTTAGCTTTTCTTCATCCGGAAATGGCTTTGTAACCTCTACCTTGGCTGTCTCAAGCTGATTTTTTACATTGGTAAGCTTCTCTTCGCAGGTATGCATCTTCTTTTCCATCCCCGATAGAGTATTATTCATACGGGTGATATTACCGACCGGATCTGTACCAACCTCCATGTGATGACTGATTGCTCCCTTTAGGTTTAGGTCAAATGCCTTTTGGAACGGGTCAAATGTAACCTGCATCTGAAATCCCATATACTCTCCGACATTAACCGCATTATTAAACTGATGTATATTCTTACACATATCTATAAGGGCTGTACCTGCTTCTTTCTTGTCTGCATATGTCTTATTGCCTACAGTCATTTCAAACGGTTCTTTAACCTTTTCATCCTTAGAATCATTAACTTTACCATCTACATCTGTTCCGAGTTCAAACGAGCCTTGCTTGCTATCCTCAGATTTCTCTTCTGACAGATACTTCTCTTCAAGTTGTGCTTTTTTCTCTTGAAGCATCTCCATATCAGCTTTATAGCCCTTTATAGACTCTGTAAGGCTAGCTATCTGCTTAGGATATGTACTCATGATATTGTCCTGCATTCGGTACTGATTGCTTGTATGATTCGCTTTCATAAGCTTTAGCTTTGATACCTGAATATCAAGGTCCATTTTCTCCTTGATATATGGATTACCGGTACAAAGAGCCTTTACCTCAGCATAAGTAAGAGCTGCTTCGTCAACATCATCACAGCTTCTGACCGGACTTTTAGATGTCATGATCTGACCGATGAACTTCTGCTTATTCTCAATCACCTGCCATGAATAGCTGTCAAATGTCCCTTCTGTAACATAACGGAATATCTTTACAGGCTTTCCGAGGTCTTTATACATATTTCCTTGACGGATTATACGCCCCTCCTGCTGTTCAATATCAGATGGTCTCCAAGGACAGTCCATATGATGAAGTGCTATAAGTCTGTCCTGCACATTCGTTCCTGCACCCATCTTCTGAGTAGAGCCTAATAAAAAACGAACCTGTCCGCTTCTTACCTTTGCAAACAAGTCCGCTTTCTTGGTTTCCGTCGTAGCATCATGTATAAATGCTATCTCCGATTCAGGAACCCCTTTCGCTATTAGCTTTTGTTTTATATCATCATATACATTGAATGTACCATCATTTTTAGGTGTCGATAAGTCACAGAATATAAGCTGTGCACCTTTGTTTTCGCTCTCTTCCTTGTATATATCAAATGCCTTATCTACACATACGCTTGCCTTAGAGTTTTCATCATCAGGCAGCATCGGATTTATAAGTCTCTGGTCAAGTGCCAGCTTCCTGCCGTCATTTGTTATCTTAAGCATATTATCGACAGATGGGTCAACTGAACCGCTTCTTACTGTCTCAGCTCTTTCAGCGAGGGAAGATACTATATCCTTCTGATACTCTGATGGCTTTAATACCACATTTTCAAATACGGCATCCGGTACATCGAGCTTTAACATATCTGGTGTCTTTATATCTGCTGCTTCTTTAAAGAGTGATATAAGCTCTGGCAGATTGAAGAACTTGGCAAATCTTGTCTTAGCCCTATATCCCGTACCTTCAGGCGCAAGCTCTATCGCAGTCTGTGTCTCTCCAAAGGATGAAGCCCATGCGTCAAACTGTGTCAGTCTCATTTTCTTTAATGTATTGAACTGCAGATACCTCATATTGGTATAAAGCTCCGTCATACTGTTGGATATAGGTGTTCCAGTTGCAAAAGTCACACCCTTTCCGCCTGTTATTTCATCCATATATTGACATTTTGCAAACATATCGGAGGACTTCTGAGCATCCGTCTGTGCTATACCTGCTACATTTCGCATCTTGGTATAAAGAAAAAGGTTCTTGTAATTGTGCGATTCATCTACAAACAGCCTATCCACGCCTAACTGCTCAAATGTAACAACATCATCCTTACGGCTGTCATCCATCAGTTTATCGAACTTGACTTTAAGAGCCTTACGGGACTTCTCCATTTCCTTAATGGTATATCTGTCTCCTCTGGCTTCTTTTGCCGCCGCTATCGCTTCTTCAATCTCATCAATCTGTGATTCGATTGTTGCTGCCTGCCTTTCCTTGGAAAGTGGTATCTTTTCAAATTGCGAGTGACCAATGATGACCGCATCATAATCACCTGTCGCAATTCTGCTACAGAACTTCTTACGGTTGGCAGGCTCAAAATCTTTCTTTGTTGCGACTAATATATTTGCTCCCGGATATAACTGAAGGAAGTCAGAACCCCACTGCTCTGTTAAGTGATTAGGAACTACAAAAAGGCTCTTTCGACAAAGCCCAAGCCTTTTCGATTCCATAGCCGCAGCAGCCATCTCCCATGTTTTTCCTGCACCGACACAATGCGCAAGAAGCGTATTATCTCCATATAGCTGATGTGCAACCGCATTTTTCTGATGAGGTCTGAGTGCAATCTCAGGACTCATACCCGGGAATGTAAGATGTGCTCCGTCATATTCTCTCGGTCTTATGGAATTAAAGAGTTCATTGTATGTCTTTACAAGGTCTGCCCTTCTCTCAGGGTCTCTGAATATCCAGTCCTTAAAGGCTTCCCTAAGAGCTTCCTGCTTCTGACTGGCAAGAGTAGTCTCTTTCTTATTAAGCACACGCTTTTCCTTGCCATCCTCGATTATAGTGTCGAAGATACGACAATCCTTCAGATTAAGGCTATCTTCAAGTATTTTATAAGCGTTTGCTCTTTCTGTTCCATAAGTAGAATTGACAAGTACATTGTTTCTATCTGCATTTTTACCCTTTACATTCCATGTACCCGTAATATCCGAATACTGAACGCATACAAGAGGGCTGCTTCCATAGTAATCTCTTGTCAGATATTCCGGTGTCTGAAAGGTTTCCTTCATAAACTGGTCAACATATTTAGGATCTATCCATGTTGCACCGATACGCACTTCTATCTCGCTTGCATCAAGCTCCTTTGGCATAACACGCTTTAAAGCTTCGACATTTAGGGCGTATTCCGAGCCTGCTCCTTCAGCTTCCACAATATCCGACACTACAGAGAGCTTTTCCCTTATATTACCACTAAGGTACTCATCACTTGTCTGCCATTCCTTGGTTATAGGGTCTTTGAATATGACTCCTACAAGGTCATTTACTATATCCTGCTCAGACTTACTTGAAAGTACTGCCATATAAGGAATATCTACTTTTGCTTTTTCAGAAAGAGAAACCGCAAGTGCTTCTGTGGCGGTATCGACAGATGTTACCACCTCCGCACGCTTGATAGTTCTTTTTGAGAACATATCTGCTTTCTGCTTGAAGTTACCGTCAGCATCAAAGATTTCCAACGAGCAAAGCAGACTATAGCTTGAATCCTGATCGAATGCAGATTTATTGGTTCTGCTGTTTATCCTTCCAAACTTCTTTTCAAACGCATCATATAGGTCGTTTAATTCCTGCTGCTTAGCTGATATTTCCTCAGCAGAAGCTTCATTCATCTGCATATCTATAAGTTCTCTGGTTGCATCCCTTATACCTACCATGCCTTTAATTCTTTGTACCTTTGACTCAGGCAGGTCAACCGGAAGCATCACAGAGTTTTCTCTGTAATATACATTATCGTCTATAATAGCATAGGAAAAGTTCTTGATACTTGGATCAGCAGGAAGGCTTCTGTCCATTACCTCAGCACCTATCTCATCGACCTCAAGTTCAAAGTTATCAATATGTCCATCTATGTTTGATAATGCTTTGGATAGCTGTTCTTCAAAAGGTATATCAGCGTTTGGAACACAGGTCTCGGTCATTCCAAATGGACCTGATACCATTTCCATCTTACCTACTATCTGTTCTGGATGGTCTGCAAAGTAAGAATTAACTGTTATACCATCTTCATTTGGCTTTACATGAACCCAGTCGGGAATATCCTTTACAAGTCTGTCACGCTTTTTAAATATAAGTATATCAGATGTTACCTCTGTTCCTGCATTTGCCTTAAATGCAGTATTAGGAAGTCTCACAGCACCAAGCAGCTCTGCTCTTTCGGCAAGGTATTTACGGACAGATTCGTTCTGTTTATCCATAGTACCTTTAGAGGTAACAAAGGCAACCACGCCTCCAGGTCTTACTTTATCCAAGGTTTTCGCAAAGAAATAGTCATGGATCAGGAAATTATGCTTATCGAACTCCTTGTCGGAAACCTTATACTGTCCGAATGGTACATTTCCTACAGCAACATCAAAAAAGTCGTTAGGATACTGTGTTTCCTCGAAACCCTTAACCTCTATTTTAGCATTAGGGTATAATTTTTTTGCGATACGCCCCGTAAGACTGTCAAGCTCAACTCCGTACAGTTTCGACTCTCTAAGAGCATCTGGCAGCATACCGAAGAAATTGCCTATTCCCATTGAAGGCTCAAGTATATTACCTTTTTCAAAACCAAACCGTTCAAGCGTATCATATATTCCTTTAATAATGGTAGGACTTGTATAATGAGCATTAAGGGTACTTTCTCTCGCTGAATTATATTCTTCTTCAGATAGGATTCCTTTAAGCTCCTTATATTCATTTGCCCAGTTATCCTTTGTATCATCAAAGGCATCCGCAAGACCACCCCAGCCTACATACTGTGCAAGGATTGCCTGCTCCTCCGGCGTGGCATTTCTATCTTCTGCTTCAATGCTCTGCAGTGTTTTAATAGCTTCAATATTCCTGCGGAACTTCTCCTTCGGTGTACCTTCGCCCAGGGTATTATCGGTGATATGGTAATTTACAGCAGGAATGTCCAGCTTCTCAGCTTTTAGTTCGGAAGTATCAACTTCGCTATCAGCGAAGTTTGGCTCTTTATCAGACCATTCAAGCGCATTTTCCTGCACAGATACAGAATCTGTTATATTATTAAGAGTTATGCTTTCTGTATGCTCGCTGCTTACAGATTCTTTTTCCCTGACCTTTTCCCATATATCATCCGGAACAGCTACAAGACTGTCAAAATTAAGATAATTCAGTTCATATTCAATAAGTCCTTCAAGGCTTTCATATCTCTCAGTATCAAACTTCTCGCCATCAATATACATACTGATACTGTAATCAGTAAGGTCTGTTGACACCTGTACAGTGTGCTCTATTCCAGTTTCTTCATCAGTTACCTCAGTATAAGCAAGTTCGACATTAGTAAGGTCTGACAGGTCTGCATCATGGTCATATTCATCTATACAGAAGTCATTGATAATTTCCTTTGCTTCTTCAAGGAAAAATTCTTCACTGTCTGCAAGTTCTGCCTGCGCCGCTTCAAGCTGTCTCTGATTAAACTCCTCAAGCTCCTGCTCTGTCAGATACTGTCCCTCAAATATAAGCTCTGATATGCGCTTTTCAACTACAGTCCAATTAAGAGTTACAGATGTATATGGCGCTAATACATCTCCTTTGTCAAGTTGTATGCCCTTTGCATCATGGTCTTCCCATGAATGGTCAGAACCTGCAATAGCATTGCTTCGTCCACCTATACCATATTCATGTTTAAGGAAGTCAATCCTGTCCTTTTTTTCATGTTCCGGATTTGAAAAGTATTCATATATCCTAAACTTACCACCGGATACTCCACTTCCTCTTCCAAGTACACTGTCTATTTCATCCTGAGTAATGAAGCTTTCAAGCCTTGCTTCTATATCATCTTTTTGCGGAAGATCTACCCTCAGTCTGGCATATCCATGAATCTTATCTGCAAGCTCTGCAGGTGTATGTCTTAGATTAAAGTGCTTAATCTTTACACCGGATTCAAGGTCAGTAATGGCTCTGTCTACTTCATTCTTTATAGACTCAATGCCGTCCTTAGTCTTAAGCAGCTCTTTGATGTTTTCTTTAACTTCGGGATAGCCTTTACTGTATGATTTTCCTTCTTCATCCGTCCATCTCTCAAAGCCAATATGTTCAGGAGCTTCATCCATTGTATCCCGAAAGAAGAAATATATATTATCAGCAAGCTCTTCACGATAGAATTCATCTGACAGAAATGCCTCGTTAGAACTAATATAGTTACCGTCTTTAACTATCTGACTGACTACGGATTCCACAGTACTCCATGACATTTCCATAAAAGGATTATCCTGCGCCTGCCTTCCATAACCAAACTTCATTCCGTTTTCGTCATACCATACAGATATATCATCCTCACCAAAAGTAAAACCCTTTCCGCCTCTGCCATACTCATTCTTAAGGAATTCTGTCATATAATCATCGTCATGTCCCTCTGTGTACTTCTCATATATACGCATACGGGAATGATTTTTACCTCCACCGGTACGAAGTATCTCCTCGACTTGGTCTGAAGACAAAGAAAAAGCAGCCGGAGTAGGTATCTTCTTACTTGCTTCGGCTGCTACTATGGTTCCTATCTGCTCATCCATCATAGGAAAGAGCGTCATCTGTTCATATTTTACTTTAACTACAGGCTGTAAACTATCTCCGAGAGAACTATCTCGTCGGCTCTGTTCCTGATTGAGTTCATTCTGCGAACCCACTCCATCTGATTCGATGCTTTCAGTTCTTCCGTCACTTCTTCTGACTTCATCATATGCTCTACCAGTCTGTCCATCATCTCCTCTGCCTGCTTCTGAATCAGAAGACAATGCTCTTTCAGTTTCCCTTTCAGAAGATATGCTGTGTGTACTCCGCTGTGGTGCTCCTTCAGAAATGTCTGTCTCAGCATCCCGTACTTTGTCAGAATCTCCTCCGGTTCTTCCGGCATCGTCAGATCCGGTATCAGATAATCCCCTTCTTGTTTGTATGCTATCTCCATCGCTTCTACTGCCATAATCATTACCTCCTTTGCTTATATCTTCGTCACCTTTTAAGGCTGTATTTGCCTTATTTTCAGCGTTTTCATCCTCAGCGGGATATTCTTCAACCGAGATATTACTTTCACGCTTTAAAGTATTATAGTCATGTCCTGATATATTTTCAAGTCCTTTATTGATTTTATTTTGTTTTATCATTTCATCCTGATGCTCTTGCTGTCTTTCAATCATCTGCTGTCTGTCCATAGCCTCTACTATCCTGCATATATCCATAAGCACAGGCTCAGTTACAATGCTTGATGCATCGCCAAGAACACTAAGAGTTTCTATCGTATTAAACTCAGTGATAAAATCAAAATTCATGTTATCAATAAATTCATCCGGATTCTTACCACATCTCTCAAGAACTATATATGCGATACTTGAAGCAAGTGTCTCTCTAAATCTAAGCTTCAGATTGAATTCATCAAGTCCTGCAAGAAGACTGTCTTCCTGGAAGTTTTTAAGCTCAGGAAGTACATCGTGTGCATATTCTTCCGCAATATGCTTAGATACTTCTATGATTCTATATTCAAACGGCATATCTTCATTTGTCTCACCATAGGTATCTTCAAGGTGCTTCAAAATAACCGCTTCATTCTCATCTTTCATCCGCCAAAGATTCGGCAATCTTCCGTCCTTTCCTTTATGCACATCTGATACATCAAATACATAATTCAGTCTGTTGGTATTTTCATCAAGAAGTGCTATACCTTTGGCACCCTTATTTATCCAACAATTCATACGCTTGTTCCATACTTCAAAGGATGCTACCGCAGTTGCATCAGGTCTCTGTGCATGTATTAACATCTGCTGCTTAAACGAATATCTGTATAGTTTTGCCGCAGTCTTAAGAAAGTCTTTATAATCATCTTTTGTATTTGTCAGCTTCTCGGCTGTGGCTTCCATAAGAGCAACTATATCCTTGTATTTACCAGCCATTCCCTGTCCTCCTTCATAAATAATCAGTGCCACAAACACGACTTAAACACATTTGTGGCACATAATTAGTAATTAGCTATATTGCAATTTATGTAAGTGCTACCGCATCTCTTTTATTTTGCTTTGAAGGCTGTGGTCTGCTCGCTTCCTTCTTAGCTGCTTCTTCTTTCTTATTGGATATTCTATCAATAAGCGACTTTTTAGGTGAATCCACCTTAACAGCAGCCTTTACACTTTTTTCTTTTGATTCAGCTTTTTCCTGCTGTCTTTCCTGCATCTTATCCATACGGACAAGCTCATGGTCCTCGGAGTCATACTGAAATACATGGTCAGAAAGTTTATCCTTTAGATTTAAAACACTTGAGTTTATCTCCTTAATCATGCTATTAAGCTCCTGACTGTTCATATTTTCATCAAGAGGAAGAATGATAGTTTCATGTACGCTACTTGGGAGAACTACAAAGTCCCCATCTAACTTATCAGCTATCTCATCCATTGCCTTTGTATTAAGGACTTCACACGCACCATTGATGTTACAGTTATTCGTAAGAACATACATCTGCACACCATCAGCCGGTGGAAGCATGAAGTCAATCATAGGATCATTCTCAGGTACACCTTCAGGAAACATACTGTCTATAAGAACATCCCTCATACTCTTAAATGAGTAGTCCTGCTCAACCATATTGCTCTTTGCTGTCTCCATAAGAGTATTTACATCAACACCCATATCCTTCATCATGTCATTTGTTATAGGAATCGAAGCCCTTTCGCCTTTCCGTTCACCTATAACTATAGCAAATGAAGCTGATATATCCTCCATAGTTATGTGGGGTCTGTCTTTTAAGATATCCTGATTATTCTCTGTGTTTGACAGCTTACAAATAATCGAATCCTTTATCTCATCAAAACTCTTCATTATCTCTTACCTCCAATTCTGTCAGCCTTATCTCTGCTCTCAGCTTCCGCCTCGGACTTAAGCCTATATTTATTGATACCTTTTACATAGGCTGTCATCCTTGCCTTGTATGCATCATTGTTAAATGTATTCTTTTCACCTTTTTGAAAACCTTTTATCTCTGTCATTTTGTAGTTCCTCCTTTCTTTTTCTCCGGAAATTCCATCTTAAACTTAAGCTGCTTTCCAAAATGTTTTACACCTTCCTTGTCGGTATAGTTATTATCTTCAACTGTCTCAGCAGTAAAATACGCTTCATATTCAGTGCCTTTCTTACTTCTTAGACCTTTTATGAGAACCCTTTTTCCTTCAAGAAGGTTCTTCCACTGATTTACTGTAAGCTCCTTACCCATTACTCTCCCAAAATGCATACCGCACTTCTTTTCGCAGTAGATACCATATTTACCAACGAGCACATCACCGCCGCAGAAAGGACAGCTACCTACAAGCTCTCTGGTGCTGAATCTGCTCTTTTCTTCTGCAGAAACGGATGAGTACATAGATATAACCTTTGATACAAAATCTATAATCTGATTTAGATAATCTGTATCCTTTACAGTTCCATCAGAGACACCTGCAAGAGTATTCTCCATGTCCACCGTCATTTGTACTGACTTTATTTCATCAGGAAGAATATTAATAAGATTCATGCCTGCATCAGTTGGAACGAAGGTCTTCTTTTCACGCCTTACATAGCCCTGATTGATAATCTTCTCTATGATATCCGCCCTTGTAGCAGTAGTTCCAAGTCCCTTTCTCTCAGCATCTTTATCCATATCCTTCTCGCCTGCATGCTCCATCTGGGAAAGTAGCGTAGATTCTGTATATCTCTTAGGCGGCTTTGTAAAGTGTTCTGTAACCTTAGTATCAGTGTTTTCTAACACATCTCCCTCTGATATAGCAGGAATCTTCTGATCTACCGTATCTTCGTTATCTTTATCCTCCTTATCGGAAGAAGCCTTAAAGTATGTTCTTAACGCATCCTCATACTTCTTATAGCCCTGCTTTGTTACGGTTTTTCCTGATGCCTTGAAAGTATTACCGGCACACTCAATTTCAACCTTTACAGAGTCATACTCAAGTGAAACGGATGTGGCTGTTATAATTCTTGTAATAACAAGCAGAAGTATCTTCTTCTCCTTATCAGAGAGCTTATCTATATCCGCCTTTTCTATTTCAACTGTAGGTATGATTGCATGGTGGTCTGTAACCTTTTTGTCGTTAATGATATTTGAAGTATCTGGTGTAAAAGCAGCGTCACATATAAAGCTGTACTTCTTACAGATGATTTCAGAAATCTCATCTACCTTTCCTGCTTCATTATGAGTAAGGAACTTGCTATCAGTCCTTGGATATGTAACGAGCTTCTTCTCATAAAGTGCCTGCGTAGTATCAAGTGTCTGTTTTGCAGTAAAGCCAAATATCTTACTGGCATCCATCTGTAAAGATGTAAGGTCATAGAGCTTAGGTGGAGCCGATTTCTTATGCTCCGATTTATAGGAAACAACCTTGGCAGACTTTCCCTTGCAAAGTGAAGCAATATTCTCAGCATCTCCTTCGGTATCAATCTTATCTGTAACAACATACATACCATTAGCAAGCAGATGAACCATATAATACTTATGCTTTTTGAAGTTCTGTATCTCTACTTCCCTTTCAACGATCATATTAAGTGTAGGTGTCTGAACCCTGCCTATCTTAAGCACCTTACCGCCATATAAAACAGTAAAGTTCCTAGTAAGATTAAGACCAACAAGCCAGTCTGCCTTTTCTCTTGCGAGTGCTGCCATATAGAGATTATCGTAATCACTACCCGGTCTAAGACTGTTCATGCCATCAAGAACCGCTGACTCTTCCATAGAAGATATCCAGAGTCTTTCCATCGGTTTCCTGCAATTAGCCATATCATATACATGACGAAAGATATTCTCTCCCTCTCTTCCTGCATCACAGGCATTAACAACTGAATCTATGTCATTATCATGCATAAGGTCTCGAAGCACCTTATACTGTGCCTTTGTATCTTCTTTTATCTTATATAGCCAAGGTTCAGGAATAATAGGAAGGTCTGCAAGGTTCCATTTTTCGTACTTCTCATCGTAGTCCTCCGGTGTTGCAAGCTCTATCAGATGACCATAACACCATGAAACCCGATATCCGTTCCCTTCATAATATCCGTCACAAGCTGTTCCTGCACCGACTGCATCGGCTATGGATTTAGCCACACTTGGCTTCTCGCTTATAATCAGCTTATACATTTTCTTCTCCTTTTCCATAAACTAATGAGAGAGGGATATCCCTCTCTCATAATCACAAAACTATTCTCTGTTCTCGCTGTCATCAACTTCTACTTCCGATTCGTTAAGCTCATCAAGTGGTACTTCATCTTCATCCGGATTAGCACTGCCGCCATACATTTCATCATCACTTGCAGTAAGCTTTCCTTTCTTGCCGCTAAGAACCTTAACAGCTACAACAACTAACGCTACAAGTCCGACAACGATATATAAAATGAAATCAGAACCGCCTTTCTTTTTATCTTCCTTAACTTCTTCCTCTTTCGCATCTGTCTCTGTGGTTTCTTCTATCTCTTCCTCTGTAGTAACGGTCTCATCCTTATTAGGTGTAACCCTTGTGTCATTGATGTTATTACCCTTTGCAACAGAGTTCTGAGGAAGTGTCTGTTCTCCATCGTTTGAGAAGTTAAGCAGATTCTGATTAGATACAGAAGTCAGCAGATATACTGTGCCATTCTGATTTGTATAAGCCCGAGAACCTTCACCAACTACTGAAGCATTTTCTTCAGAACTTCCTGACTTGGCTGCTGTCATATCTATTACAAGAAAATACTGCTGTCCGTCAGATGTAACAATGGAATAAAACTGCTTTGCATCAATATTTTCAACTATATCTTCGCCTTTTTCATTTGTAACGGATGTAACCTCTGCTGTAGATGTACCGGTTGTCTTGGCATCAGCATTGTCGGGAAGCGACTCTGCCGGATCTTCCTTTTCTTCATCATCCTCTGTCTGGGCGCTTGGATCTGTCCAGTAAGGATTCTGAATGGTATATGTAGCACTGACATTTCCTGCATTATCAATGGCATAGATATAGAAGAACTGATAACTTGCATCGAACTTCTGTAATCTTACTGCTATCACACCATTTTCATCGGGTTCATATCTGTATTCGTTAATATAGACGTTCTTGACACCGCTTTCCGTATCATATGTCATGATATTAAGCAGTCCCTCTGAAACAGCAGCATTTAGTGTTGGAGCGACAGTATCAAAGCACTTGATAAATCTGGATTTTTCATATTCATTTCCATCCTGGTCTGTTACCTTGATATATACATTACAGTTTTCAGTTATCTCAAACTTCATCTCATCTGTAATATCCTGCCACGAACCATTTGCACCTGCCTTTGCCTCTACTGTATCAATCTTAAAGTTTTTAGGAACTTTGACCTCTTCGACAGTAACAACTACATCAACACTATCGTTGAACCATCCGCTTTTCTCTGGACCGAATGTTATCTTAATCTTTCCTTTAGTCGTATCCACTTCTGCGGCCGGTTCCTCGCTTGGTGTCTCTGTAGTTGCTTCGGTCTTTTCTTCTGTAGTGTTTTCAGAAGTTGTGCCTTCACTGTCTGTTTCCTTATGCACATTGGAAGCATCTTCTCTGTTTTCCTCGGTAGTTGATTCTGTGGTAGCCGTAGTGGTGACATCAGCGTTTTTCGCTATGTAATAGCTGCCTGATGTACTACCAAGAAGCGACACTCCAAGAATTGTGCTTAGAATAATCTTTTTAAACATCTTATTTCATCTCCTTAGTTATTAGTTGATTTTAAGGAATCAAGCATTTTCATAAGCTGTTCCTCATTGTCAATATTTCTGTCTTTCAGGTCACTCATCATACGTCTGTATTCTTTGACCTCAACATCTTTCTCAAGCTGACTAAGCCTTTCACGCTCTTTGTCGTAGCGTTCTTTGGAATAGTCATAGCCTTCTTTAAGTCTGGCTACTTTCTCCCGTTGCTTCTCTATCTGATCTTTAAGTCTTTTAATATCCTCATCCATAAACTTCTCCTAATCGCTATAAGGTGGTCTGATAAATGAAGTAATAGGAAATGAGCCTGAAGTGTATCTTGTCTTTAATGCAACACAACCGCCATTTGACTGTGAGCCTGCAACATCCGAAGATGTATTACCTCCTATGGTTGTATATGAACCGTCATCGTTTCTTGATACAACAAGCTCTATATGCTCATTTGAACCAAATAACACGATATCTCCATACTGAGCTTCGCTTCCGCTTATAAAGTATCCGTTGTTTTGCGCCCATGTATATACAGTCGAACACGATGCTGTCTTTCCACCGTTATAAAAAGCATCTGCGTTTCCGCTTTTATTGAATACCCACCATACAAAAGCACAGCACCAAGGGTAATCATCGCCATTAACGGGTGCTCCATAATAATCAGTGTTAAATATGACATCATTTACGGGTTCTTCTGCTATTCCTATCTGGTTCTGAGCTGTCTGCATAACGCCTTCCGGACCCTTTTCTTCTACAACAGCACCTCCACCTACGCCACCTGCCTGATACTTGGTAAGCCATTCCTCTCCATACGGTTTATGTCCATAGGAAGACCATCCAAGTGCAGATGCTCTCTGGTTTGAATACTCTGTTGATAATTCAAGTGTCCACTGTGTAGCACCTTTTCCCTTCATAAAATCAAGGAATCCATAACCGTAGTTATATCCTTGAGCAACTATCTGAAGACCGTCATAATCATCCGGTGACTCTATACCCCAGCTTTCCATACCGGTTATAAAGTATCTGCACCCGGCATCTATGGACTTTTCTTCGGTAGTATATGAATCCCAGTCTGACGGTGTACCAGACTCCCAGTAACCACTTGCTTTATCTTGCATAAGGTCTCCGTCGCAGCTTTCAGATACTCCTCCTGATTCCTGCTGTATCGTAGCAAGTATTGCATTAACATAATCCGGATAACCATATTCGGTCATTCGCTCCGTAACAAAAGAACGCCACTGTTCAACAGCCGCCGGAAAACCGGCACCGGTTTGTGGTTTTGTATAGTTTTCATCACCACCAAAGGAAAGTAGAAGCATCGGTCCGGCTGCACCTACTAAAGCAAAAACAAGTCCGATTACCAAGATAATAACGAGTGTTATTCTTGCTACCGGACTTGCCAAAAGCCTTTTTAAGTTTTCTGCTATAGTTGCTATGCCTTCCTTTGCTTTATCGAATACATTAAAGCCTGTATTATATACTACTTTACCTCCTGCACCTGCCTTCTTAGCATTCTGATACTGCTTTATGGCATTCTTCATGTACTTTCGCTTTATTGCCTTCTTCTGTAAGTGTTTCTCATACAGATTACTGCTTCTCCAAAGTTCACTTTCCTTCGCAGTTTTAAGCGCTGATCTATATTGCAACTGGAAGTTATTACGCATTATCTTATCCTGCTGTCTTGCAAGTTTCGCAATCTCAGCTTCGTTCTTTTGCAGCTTATGATACTTCGCTGTTCTTGAAAGCGTAAATACCCTCGATGATGTATCAAGTGCCTTATCTGCTGTATCTACCCATGCATTTTGAATACCGAGACCACTTTCATCATCCGCCATATCAGAAGCCGTATGAAGAACTTTTCTGCCAAAGCTTCCTGCTGCTTCAGCTCCACTATACTTAGCAGAGCCATATAGCTTGCTTTCTGCTTTTTCTTCCACACGAAGGTCAGTGACCAAACCACCTTTTAATTCTTTCTTTGTTTCATATTGTTGCCTTAGTTTTGCCTGAAGCTTCTTTTTGTTATCCCTAAGCTTTTTATCATTTGCAGTATAATGTTTTAATTCATTACTCTTTCCATCTCTAAGCGCCTGAGAATACCCCCTACGCTTTGATGCAGTTATAAGACCTTTCCCCTTTTCACTGTCAGATACGAGCTTTACACTTGCACTGTCATGAATAGAGAGACCTTCATTATCTGCTTTCGCATGAAGTCTCTGTGATTCTTTCTTAGAACTAAGATGAAGTCTTGTATCACCGGTATCAAGTCTTTCGACTGTGTTTCCCGCTAATAAATGCTCACTTTCAGAACCTGAGTTCAGTCTGAAGTTTCCATCTCCGGTACTTTTAGCAGATGTACTGCTATAATCTGAACCACTGAAACCGCCACCTGAACCAAATCTCCTGCCACCACTTCCGGATTCAAACTGCTGAGTACCGCTAATGTCATAATTTGGTTTTCGGCTGTGCGAGTTTGAACCTTTTGTAGTGTTATCATTTTCATGTATTAAAACATTATCTGCTACTGTCTGATTTAAGCTTTGAGATTTATTAGAACCTCCGCTTCTTATGGCACCTTCGGCAATATCCATAGCCACATAACCGCCTGACGATAACATCTGACTTGCCTTATCATCATTACTTTCAAGCTTATCACTTGTTCCGCCAGCTTTAAGTGTTTCACTCGCTACATCTACTGCCTTTTCTTTAAAATCTAAACCCATTTAGAAGCCCTCCCTTCTTAGGAAGAACGTCCATTATCTCTAGTTACAGTTTTTTCAGCCTCTGTCTCGCTTTCAGTTTTCGTTTCCGCTGGCTTTGTCGTAAGAAGTGTGTACATGACTGTATCCTTTGGAAATCTGTCAACGAACGGCTGAACTATATCTCCGAAGAAGATAAGTCCTTCACCCTGACCTACATTAGTAACATACTTTATCTGGTGCTGACTGATATTAAGTTTCTGAGCAAGTATATCTCTATCATCTGCACCCTGATTCAGCATATAAACAAAGTCAGAGTTATCGAAGATATTCTCAATCTCCTTTGAGGCAAGGAAATCCTTGACGTTCTGCGTTATGCCTGTCGGTATTCCTCCCCATTTTCTGAAACGCTTCCATATCTCCATAGAGTAGGCTGCTGTCAGTTCGTCCTTTAAAAGAAGGTGGAATTCGTCTATATAGAATCTTGTGTACTTATGCTGTTCTCTGTTGACTGTTACACGATTCCAGACTGCATCCTGAACTACAAGCATACCGAGCTTCTTTAAGGTCTTACCAAGAGACTTTATATCAAAGCATATAATACGGTTATTCATATCTACATTCGTATGATGATTGAAAAGGTTATTTGAACCTTCTACATAGAGATACATACACTGTGCGATATGCTGTGATACCATATCTTCCTTATGCGATAAAAGCTCATTGTATAAGTCCTGAAGTATTGGCATATTCTCAGGTTTTGGATCTTGGAAATACTTCTGATATATCCTTGATACTGCAAAGTCTATTGCTGACTTTTCCTCTGCTTTAAGTCCCGACTTACCACCTACTACAAGCTCCATAAATGAAAGTATAAAGTCTGCTTTTAGTGATACCGGATCGTCATCATCTGAGTAATTGAGGTTAATATCAAGAGGATTGATATACTGCTTAGAACTCTGCCCTATCTTTACTATCTGCCCACCTAAGTAATTGACAAGCGGATAATACTCGGCTTCTGGGTCACAGATAAGTATGTCATCTGTTGTTACAAGGAAGGTATTAAGTATCTCCCTCTTAGTAGCAAATGACTTACCTGAACCAGGTGTACCAAGAATAAGTCCGTTAGGATTCTTAAGCATCTTTCTGTCAGCCATAATCATTCCATTTGAAAGCGAATTAAGTCCCATATAAAGACTCTCACTTGATTCCATAAAAAGCTCCTGCGTAGTAAATGGAACAAATACCGCTGTACTGCTCGTCGTAAGGTACCGGTTCTGCTTTATGAAGTTTTTCCCTATTGGAAGTGACGCGGCAAATCCCTGCTCCTGCTGATGGTCGAGCTTTCTTAGAACGCAGTTGGCTGACTGAATGTTATTTGATAATGTGAATCTGAAGTCCTTCATTTTCTGCAAATTCTCATTGAAGGATGTTATAAGAAATGTCACTTTGAAAAGTCTTTCATTTCGTGACTGCATTTCTTTAAGTAAGCCATGAGCTTCCTCTGAATAAGTCTCAATGTCCGGTGGTATGATATCCATATCGTAACCACTTCGTATAGCCTTCTTCTGCTCCTCAATCTTCATCTTATTTATGTCGGAAAGCTTTCCCTTAATGTATTTCATAGCCTCTGTCTGATTGAGAGTATCTATGTGCATTGTTACATTAAGTGCATCCTCCATATTTAAGATATCAGCGAGCATCTCATCTGAAAGTTCTGCTGCTGATATAATGAGATAATTGGTCGTTGCAAACATATCACCTATCTTGTAATAGTCCTTGGCTCTGAAATCAAAAGAAGTCGGTGCTATATAGTTCTTAGGTGTAAGTCCTGATGCTGCCACATCCTTAAATGAACGCATAGCAAACTTCTCAAGTGAATCCTGGTTCATATAATCATGAAGTATCTTGAGCCTTTCCAAACCGCTTATCGTATTACATTTACAGCCAAGAATCTTAAACTTATTGATGATATCAGACTCTATCTTGGCAAGTCTCGATATGGCTTGCTTTCTGTCTCTCGCTTCTATACCGAATATCAGATATTTGCTCTTAACAATACCGTTATTACCCTTTTCAAGCTGACTTCTTAAGTATTCGGCATATTCACGCCTTACTACATTAAATTCATCATCCTGCTCCGGTATGGTAATAACCTTCTTATATTCCTCCATATCCACCTTCTGATTGATAAAACAGAACTGAAAGTGTATGGTCTCATCGAAGTAGTTAAGAAACTGGCAATACTCACCAAAAATATGCTGCTTCTCATCATTCTGTGCGAGCTGATAATTGATATCATAAAATTGCACCATACGGGTATAATAATTACCCTCTACCTTACAAAGCCCATCTGAATAAATTTCCTCAAATGGTAATGTATCAAGTACCGTACTAGGTGCTTTCCTCTTATCTACTCTCTCAACAAGTATCCTTGATAGATTAGTAAGCGGATTAGCCTTGTCATTTCCATGATATGCTGACTGATATGTAGGGTTCTTAGCACCTTTAGGCAACCTCTGCACATTACCTGCTGCGACTGTGCCTTTGTATGGCTGTTTTACTGCTTGTGCCACGCTTTTTCACCCCATTTCTATTTGATTTTTGCTGTACCTGCATCTGTTTTTCTTTCTTACGTCTGTCATCATAATAAGAATAAATATTTTCAGACTCATAGGTTCGTATCTGGGGATACGCAAGGTTGTGTCTTATCATATTTATCAGATAGACCTCCAGAGGAAGCCCGTCCTTTTCCATGATTCCAAACAGAAAGAAGGGAGCCATGAGTGCTAATAGTACATAAAATGCAGGTGTCGTACCAATAGCGGCTCTTGCTATAAAATATCCTGGGAATCCAACCAGAATACCAAGTCCAAAACAGATACACTGTCTTTTCGTGAAGTTTCCTACAAACTTGGTCTTTATGTTGGTCAGATCCTTCGGAACACTGACATAAGCCATTTATTGCTCCTTTCCTCAACTTCTGTTCAAGTTGAACAGAAGTCACATTATTGAATAGCGAAGATCTGCTTAGTAATACCTTCGCACTTAAACATCGTATAAACTAAAAGTATTGAAATACCAACCGTACTCCAACATGCTTTTGTAAGTAATGATATTGCTGTGACACCGTTATCGGCATCTATCGCAATAGTTGTCGGGTCAAATACATTGGCTACGAGCACGCCATATATTGCCACACATATCATCATCAGAACTGCCTGCATAGCAAGGGCAAATACATTTTTGAGATACCCCACACCTATATTTGACAGTTGATGATTTGTAATGGTAGCCAGTGGCAAAGGCGCAACCGCACAATGCAGATATATGGAAATCATTCGGGAATACAGAATAATCGTAATAAGGATTCCCATAAACTTAATGATGATATCAATAAACCATGTAGATACCGTAAGGCTTATAAGTCCTGATACATCACCGCTGTCAGCATCCTCATCCTGGTCTCCATAGTTATCCGTCAGATATTGCAGCAGCGTCGAACCCGATGTGTTTTCTGCTGTTGTGGTATTAAGAACTGTAGTGGTTTTGCTGACCATTGAAGCTCCTATACCAAAGAAACAGTTACATAGAGTAAGTGAGTTCGCTATAAACCACGCTGCAACTATGGTTTTGATAAGCCACTTCATAAGAACTGACACAAAATCTACATCTGCAAGATTATTGGGCTGAATAAGCATAGATATAAGTTCCCATAAGACAACGAAGGTAAACACCGTACCAGCAACGGGAAGTGCCACCTGCTCAGCTATCTTTTCTATCAAAGACCAAATCGTGCCACCCTGCCATGCATCAGGTGAAGTTGTAAGCTCTCCTGAAATGGTCGCTACCTTTTCATTGAGGTCACTAAGCATAGTGCTTAGATTGCTGTACGCAAGCTCGTAGAATATGTCTCGAAACCCGTTCATAAGCTTCTGAACTGTCTTATCAAACAGCCCAAGAAAAACTGGCATTAGTTGAAACATATTTCGCTCCTTTATAAGAATGGGTAGTTGTATGCCGGCTGCATACACTACCCATCAGTCTGTAAGTTATGTTATAATGTAACTGTGGTTTTACTTGCGAGGTTTTACCACATAAGGGCATATCTTTTATCAATTTTGATATATGGATATGCCTTTTTATAATGATGTCGGGATAAGGTCGGAAAGCTTTGGTACAAGCAGCGCTCCGATAAGCATAACTCCTGCTCCTGCCATGAACTGCTTCATACCCTGAGACTTAGCACCCGGGTTATCATTGCCGTATCCTTCAAGAAGGTTTACAACTCCAAGAACCGCAAGACCACCACCAACTGCGATAATAACTACCTTAAGTGCCGATACACCACTCTTAAGGAATGATGTGTAATCAAGAAGCATCAGGAACTGTGCAAGTCCCTTATGTGACGCTAAAAATGAAAGTAACTTAGAGCCAGCAAAATACTCTGTGGCTGCATTTGTAAGTAATGAATACATTGTTTTTATTCTCCTTTATCTTGTTTTTTATTCTTTAGCTTTTCTCTTACGATATTTTGAACAGTTTCATTGGCTACTTCTGTAAGTTCATCCGGAATCCTAATTCCCGTAAGGTCGAGGTGCACGAACTTAGTGTCCTTCTTAACCTTCATCTTTCCATATCCCTTAACATACTTCTCCAAATCAAACTCATTTCTCTTATCGTAGTCTGAAAGCTCTTTATACATGTCGTGTTTCGTGATATCTACCTTGTCTGAAAAGAATGGTCTCACGCCACGAACCTGCAATATACATTTACCGCCATCCATAAGTGCAAGTCTGTCTTGGCTCATTAGCTCTCTTCCGAGCTTTTGATAGTTCATACCATAGGACAGCGATGTACCTCTGGTATCAGAGGTGTTATAGGTGTCGATTGTTTCCTTACCGAGTACATCAGCAAGGTCTTTAAGAGTAGATTTTTCTTTTCCACCCAAAAAAAGAAAGGTATCGCAATTACCTTCGATGGTCTCAGCGTTATCCTTATAAATGGACTTTAGCTGTGCCTTTGACTGAAGAATAATACTTGCAGATATCTCTCTACTTCTTATAGTCGCTATTAACTTGTCGAATTTAGGAATCTGACCGATGTTGGCAAACTCGTCTAAGATACACCTTACATGTACCGGGAGCTTGCCACCGTACTCATCATCCGCTATGGTACATAGCAGATTAAATAATTGAGTGTACATGATGGACACAAGGAAATTAAGTGAATCATCTGTATCTGATATTATGACAAAAAGTGCTGTCTTATGAATACCTATATCGCCAAGATCAAGCTCATCATACGATGTAATCTCACGTACTTCCTTGATATCAAAAGGCGCAAGTCTAGCCCCACAGCTTACTAGAATTGATTTTGCTGTTTTACCTGCTGCGAGCTTATACTTCTTGTACTGCCTTACTGCAAAGGAATCAGGGTCTTTGTTTATGCCTTCGTCCTTATTTCCAAACTCAATATCTTTGAACATTAGATCTATGGCATTCTCATAACCTTCATCATCTTCTCTTGTCTCTGATGCATCTATCATAGCAAGAAGTGATATAAAGTTTTTCTCATCATCCTCACAATATTTCACTATATAAGCAACATAAGCAGTGAATAGAAGTCTTTCGCTCTTCACCCAAAAGTCCTCTCCGCTTTGCGCTCCCTCACCCTTTGTATTAGCTATAAGCGTATTAACGAACTTTAGGACATCCTGCTCAGTCTTTATATAATGAAATGGATTATAGTGCAGCGACTTGTCAAAGTTAATCGTATTGAAAACTTTTAGCTTATAAGGCTCTCTGATCGGCTTTCCTGTCTTCTTATCGAGTATCCTGCCCTGTCTGTCATGTGAGCAACCCTCATACAGCTTCTCTTGTTCCTTGTTCAGCTTGTTATAGAATACATACGAACCTTTCTGAAGCATCTTACCAACCTCTAAAACAACGGTTCCTTTAGGGTCAGTAACCACATAAGAGCTGTGCATCTGCATAAGATTGGGCTTAACAAAGCCCCTCGTCTTGCCTGCACCACTTCCTCCGACCAACATGATATTCTTGTTTCTATCATACTTTGGATGCTCCGGTCTGGTCATACGCAGCCATTCTGATGAAGTAAGTGGTATATTGTTCCACTTATTAGGGTCTGTATAAGGTTCAAAGTCCTTTTCCATCCCCCATTTTGCAGAACCATATTCCTCTCCATGTCTGAACTGTTTTGCATTCTTTTTACGACTGTTCATATACAACTTAAATACAACACCGGCGATAATTCCACCAAAGAAAGGAATAAACTTAAAAGATGGAATCACATAAGGCGGCACCTGAAAAAACTTGGTAAAACCCTCTACACATTTGTCCAAAAAATCAGTCTTATCACTTGCACAAACTGCCTGCGAGTATTTATTGACCGTATAAAACAGAATCGAAAATGGTATAGCATCTATAGCGACCTTGTTGGCATTAACTTTCCCATTCTTTATATATGGCTTAAGTGCTTTCTTTGGAAGTTCCTTTAGGTCACTTAGGATGCCGCTGACAATCTTATTCTTTGCCATAGTATCACCTGCTTTGATTCATGTTCTTGGACTTCTGCTTTGTCTTTTCTCTCTGCCTGTTCTTATCCTTCTTCTCAGATATTTCCTTTTTATCCTTAATCCTCTCGGATAGGGATTTCTTTTTCCTCGGCTCCATAGTAGAAGCCTTTTCCTTTATCTTTCCTACTGCATTTTCTTCTCTGGTACTGCCTTTATCAAGCAGCTTACCCTCATGGTCCTTAAACTCGAATCTCTCTCCGTCATTTTCAAGTACATTACTAAGCTTTTCATAATCAATATCCTTTTCATGTATAAATGACTGTGAGAATATCTCCTGATCCTTATCATTTAGAACTGTAAGCGTCTTAGTCATGGCTTTTTCTTCTTCAAGAACCTGCTGTGAAGACATTTTTAGAAGTGCTGTGAGCTGGTCTATGTTCTTAACCTCACAGAAGGCTGTATAGCTCTTTGTACCATCAGCATTCTCTGTTGCTTTAAGCTCTACCGGAAGATGCATCTTCTTACAGTTCTGCTCCAGTATCTTTACAACTCTCTCATCAGCTACTTCCTGATGTGCTACATCTATGCCTTCTCTATTAAAACGCTTTACGGAACCATGCGTTTCTTTATAGTTATCAGTTACCTTACCGACAACCTTTGACAACACAGTATCTTTATCCTCTCGTGTAAGCGCCTTATTCTGTTCTGACTCTCTGCAAGCCTTAACTATCGCCTGAATAAGCTCCGTACCAATAGAAACAATGGCTTTACCAGTTTGGAAAGATTCATTGGTTAAATCATCTACCACTGTCTAATCCTCCATAATCAATGTAATTACTTCTGGCATAGCCTACATGTAATGTGGGTGCTCTAATCCTCTTATCCATACATTCTCCTTTCCAACTTCTGTTCAAGTTGAACAGAAGTCAAATATCTTTATTCTTTGAATCATTATTCTTGTTATCTTTTCGTGTGATAATCAGCATTATAAGAGTCACAATAGCCAAAACTACCACGACAGCCACCTGAATCTTCATAGGTATTCTGTCTAAGAAATAATTCAAATTCCACATATCTACTCCTTTCCACGAAAAAAGCGCCTATAAGTATTTCTACTCATAGACGCCTTAACGCTGTGTTATTATAGTTTCTTATTTCGTTTATATTGCGATATTATGTACTAATCTTTTTGCGTCTCAAAACATATATTCCATATACGCCTAAAAGGACAAAAGAAATCAGTGACACAATTAAAGCTATATCAGGATACTCACTTGTTGATGAAAAACAGACCGGTATCCCACAAAGATCGACTATTATATGCAGGATAATAGGAATCCACAAATTTCTAGTTTTAACATAAATCGCACCAAAATATACACCGAGTCCTGTGGCCCATATCGCTTTGCATATTATTGTAACTATAGGCTGTCCTAATGCTCCGAAAATATGTCCAAACCCAAATAGGGCGGAGGCAATCAAGATTGCATATAGTGAAGCATTTTTATTTTTGCCAAATAACTTTTCTATAATATTCTGTAGTAGTCCACGCAAATAAAGCTCTTCCATAATGCCAACGCCAACATAGTATATGATTCCTTCAATAATTACCCTCCAAACAGTCGGTTTATTATCAAGGGGCGAAAGGCCTATGCAAAAAGAAATTGCTACAAGTATTGTTGCAATCAGAGCCGGCAATCCGTACTCCTTTATCCCTGTAATAATTCCGTCTGAATGCAATCCAAAGTTCCAGTTTTTTAGTACTGTTATCCGGCAAAGTCCACAAAGGACAAATGCTATAAGAAAATTAAACATCAGAGCAAAGTAAATTGGCTCTATATCCTTCAATTTGATATCAATAAACAAAGCTGCTGGCAAAGCAGACATTTCCATAAATGTCATTACCAATGTTAATATGCCGACTATTGCTATATCTTTAGTTTCTTTCCCCTTTGTTAAATCAGTCATTAATCTCCGATCCTTCATACCACATATATATTTAAAGTTAATTTCATACCACATATCCAATATCGGCACATGGCACATTTTTCATTATAACCTCTGCTCATATCATTTTCCACTTAAAAGTTGCTCTTTTTTAAGGGGTTGTAACTTTTCCCATCAATGAAAGGACAGATATCCGTTCAAAACGGAAAAACGTGTCCAAGGAATTATGAAGAGAAAAACCTCCGCCCAAATCTGAAAAACCTGTCCATAGGAAAGTAGGAGATAAGGCGCACTTCTCTTTAATACTTTTTAACGGGAGGGTTACACCCATGACGGATACAGAGAGAAACCAGATCATAAGACTGAGGGGAGAGGGCTACAGCTACATCAAGATAGCCACGGTTCTATCCCTTAAAGAGAATACAGTAAAGAGCTTTTGTAAGAGGAGAGGACTTGGCGGTCTTGCATCTGCTACTAAAGAGCCATCACTCAGAGAAGAACACGAATGCTTAAACTGTGGACTACCTATAAGGCAGATGGAGGGCAGAAAGGAAAAGAAGTTCTGCTCTGACAAGTGCCGGATGACATGGTGGAAAGAACACCCTACGGAACTTAATAGGAAAGCCATTTATTACTATGTATGTCCTCAGTGCAAAAAACCATTCACTGCCTATGGCAATAAGACTAGGAAGTATTGCTGCCACGAATGTTATATCGAGGCGAGGTTTGGAGGTGGTTCAGATGAATGAAATCATGTATCAGACCACCATGCACATTGCAAGAAATATGCTCTCCGCGGGGCTCATAACAGAGGAAGATTATCGGGAATTTGATGTAGAAATGAGGGCAAAATATGAGCCTACATTTGGTGGTATTTTCGGTGATATTGACTTGATAAATAAGAAGTAGTACGGGAATATGTGAGCTGAAGGAGGTGGCGGAAATGCCTGTAATTACAAGGGTTGAGCCGAAATTCAAGGCTTCGACCGAAAAGAAAAAAGTGGCTGCTTATGCCAGAGTTTCAAGAGACTCGGAACGCTTACTACATTCCTTTTCTGCACAGGTCAGCTACTACAGTCAGCTCATACAGAATAACCCGGAATGGGAATATGCCGGGGTCTATTCTGACGAGGCTATAACGGGAACCCTCATCAGAAAGAGGGACGGCTTTAAGCAGATGATTGCCGACTGCGAGGATGGGAAGATTGACATTGTGCTTACCAAGTCGATACAGAGATTTGCAAGGAATACCGTAGACCTGCTTAACTCTGTAAGGCACTTAAGGGAACTCGGCATTGAGGTCATTTTTGAGAAAGAACACATCCACACCTTAAGCGGTGACGGAGAGTTGATGCTTTCAATCTTGGCCTCATTTGCACAAGAGGAAGTAAGGAACCTTTCGGAGAATGTCAGATGGGCGAGGAAGAAGAAAATCGACAAGGGCGAGGCACCGATACGGATGCAGGTTACGGGTTACGATTGGGATGGGGACCAGCTTGTGATCAATGAGGAAGAGGCGAAACTTATAAGACGCATCTTCGCAGAGTACATTGCCGGGGATTCTCCCACACAAATCTGTAAGCATCTAAAGGCTGATGGCATAAAGACCATCAGAGGTCATTGGTTCCAGCCGGGTCCAATCTACAAGATTTTAAGGAATCCACTTTATAAGGGAGTCCTTCTTTTACAGAAAACCTACATCGAGGATCCTATCACAAAGGTACAGAGATTCAACCACGGAGAACTTCCGATGGTGATGGTGGAGGAGAACCACGAGCCAATCATCGACCCTGCGACCTTTGATGAGGTGCAGGAAGAAATGAAGAGACGGAAAGAGACATGGGACTCAGGCGAGTATGATTTCTTCGGCAGGAACACTTTTACTTGGAAGGTTAAGTGTGCAAAGACAGGTAAGGCTTTCAACCATACAGAAGAGACGGG
>JAFUEG010000127.1 GCA_017464045.1 Lachnospiraceae bacterium | reverse complement strand
GTGAGTTTATAGATTTGGTAACCTTTGATGATACGGTTGATATAGCAGATTTCGAAAGCGGAGCTTCCGTTGAGTGTACCGGAACGGATACCTGGACGATTGCGCAGTACGCAAGAGGTGATGGTGGCGAAGGAGAAAATTATGTCCTTGATTGTTCCTGGGAAAAGGGAAGTGAGCCTGTGGTTGAAGTGATATTTCCTGAGATTGATATTTCTAACGGATGCATTTCATTTGAGGTGGCTGATCTTAAAGAAGATACTGAGAAATTGCAGGAAAGCCTAAAATATTCTGTAGAGCTTGAGGATGCTTCAGGCAAAACTGTTACAGTTGAAAATCCTGTGCTTGTTTACCACTCGCTTGCGGTTCAGCTTTATAAGCAGGAGGTGCTTGCAGGCAAATATGAGTATAAGCATCAGCTTCAACGTGTTGCAATTAAGCCTTCAATGTTCGGTGATGCAAAATTTAATTATTCAAAGGTTGTTGCTATGCGGATAATAACTGACGGAACGGATGCGGGCGAACTTTTGATTAATAACATCGGATATTGGAGCGAATAGTTTGATTCAGTTTTGAACCACAAAATAAAACAGAGGTAAAGAAAGATGGAAAAAAGAGAATTGATTTACTACAAGCTTGATGAGGTGGACGAGAAGATACTCGAAATACTGCAGGATAATGCAAGGACATCTCTTAAGGATATTGCGGAGCAGGTGTTCCTTTCACCGACTGCGGTAGGAACACGTATAGACAGGATGCTTGAGGAAGGAGTCCTTGAAGGGTTTACCACAAGACTTAATCCTGAGGCTATGGGACATTATGTAAAAGCATTTATTAATCTTCAGGTTGAACCGGCACAAAGAGAAGAATTCTACGAGTATATAGACGGAGTTTTAAATGTAATCGAGTGTAACTGTGTTACCGGCGATTATTCTATGCTCATTGAAGTAAGATTTCCGACAACTACAGAACTAGATAATTTTATAGTTGAGCTTCAAAGATTTGGAAAGACTAAAACGCAGATAGTTTTTTCAACCTGTGTAAAGCACAGATGCAGATACTGGCGTGAGGATTCAAGAACCTTAAGCAGAGGTCTTGAAAAGGAAAAAATTCAATAATTATAATATTTACTTTAAATATAAAAAGTGCTAAAATATGCACAGATGCAGATGTTAAGTAGGTGAAAATATGCGTCTGTGCATATTTTTATGAGTTTTGCATTTGAATTGTAAAAATTAACATATAATTAAATTATTTAATATCAGATAAAGGGAGTGAATATCTATGTTAAAAAGAAGTATAGAATTAAAATTAAAAGAATGGAAGGAAAATAAATCAAAGAAATGTCTTTTGGTAAGGGGGGCAAGACAGGTAGGAAAGACTTATTTAATAGAATATTTTGGAAAAAAGGAATATAAATCATGCATAACAATTAATTTTTTAAAAAATCCATCATATAAGAAAATATTTGAAGGGGATTTGGATACAAAAACATTACTCCTGAATATCTCATTATATGTAACAGATTCTAAACTAATACCGGATGAAACATTAATATTTCTTGATGAGATTCAAGAATGTCCGGAGGCTATTACATCGCTTAAATTTTGGAATGAAGAAAAAAGGTATGATGTGATAGCTTCAGGTTCTATGCTTGGAATAGATTATAAAAGACCTTCTTCATATCCTGTAGGCGCAGTAGAATATATTGATATGCATCCTCTTAGTTTTTATGAATTTTTGATAGCATCAAATGTAAGCGATGAAGTAATAGAAAAAATGAGAGAGTGCTTTGAAAAGATAGAACCTGTTCCACCTGCTATAAATGATAAGATGATGGAACTTTTGAGACTTTATATTGTTCTTGGAGGTATGCCGGAAGTATTAAACATTTTTTTTGAAGAAAATGATTTGCAAAAAGCTGATAAAAAGCAACGGGATATCTTGAATGACTACAAATATGATATAGCTCATTATGCAAATGCAGATATAAAAACCAAAGCTGAAAAATGTTATTTTTCTTTACCGGAGCAGTTGACTAAAGATAATCATAAATTCAAATATTCTGTAGTTGAAAAAGGCGGAACGACCAGAAAATTTGGTTCAAGCCTTGATTGGCTTGTTGGAGCATACCTTGTGAAACAGGTATATAATTTAAAGGGGTATAATCTTCCACTAAAAGAATCAAGGGATGAGGGGAATTTTAGAGTATATGCTTCTGATATCGGATTATATGTAAGTATGTTTGATTATTCAATAAAAGAAAGATTGTTTCATCCTGATGCCTATAGTGATTTTTCTAAAGGAAATATGTATGAGGCACTTATAGCTGACATACTTATAAAAAACGGACATAATGAACTGTATTTTAGAAAGGATGAGACATCTACCTTTGAGATAGAATTTTTCCTGGAAACAGTCGATGGAGTGATACCAATAGAAGTAAAATCCGGCAGAAGCCGTTCAAAATCTCTTGACAATGTTTTAAAGAGGAATGAAATACCTTATGGTTATAAGCTTATTAATGGAAATGTTGGAAAAAGCGATAAAAAAATAACACTTCCACTATATATGGCTATGTTTTTATAGATTTATGACATAGAAAAATAATATTAATATGTATATTTTTTCTTTACAATCAAAAACCACTGTAATATAATGGCAATAACGGTTTGTGCTGAAAAACCGAAATACATTTTCTAGGGAGGAAAATAAAAATGTCATATGTTGATGAGGTATTAGAGAAAGTTAAGACAAGAGATGGCGACCAGCCGGAGTTTATCCAGGCTGTAACTGAGGTACTTAGCACACTTCGTCCGGTTATCGAGCAGGATGAGGAGAAGTATCGTAAGCTTGCAATCTTAGAGAGAATTACTGAGCCTGACCGTCAGAT
>JAFUEG010000126.1 GCA_017464045.1 Lachnospiraceae bacterium | reverse complement strand
TTTTACAGGAGCTTATGCCTGATATGATTGGTATAGGCCCGTATATTAATCATAAGGATACGCCTTTTGCCGGTGAGAATAATGGAACTTTGGAATTGACTTTAAGGCTTGTATCAATTTTAAGGCTTATGTTTCCCTATGCACTTATTCCGGCAACGACGGCTCTTGGAACAATATCACCAAACGGAAGGGAACTCGGACTAAAATGTGGTGCAAATGTTGTGATGCCCAATCTTTCACCTGTTGAAACCAGAAAAAAATACGATTTATATGAAAATAAAATCTGTACCGGTGAAGAAGCCGCTGAATGTCGCGGATGTCTTGAAAGAAGAGTTGAGAGTACCGGGTATAGAATTGTTACTGATATAGGAGATGTAAAAAATCATGCTTAATCAATTTTCGAGAACTGAGCTTGTATTTGGCAAGGAAGCAATGGAAAAGCTTGAAAAGTCAAGAGTTGCTGTATTTGGCGTAGGCGGTGTAGGCGGATATACCGTAGAAGCGCTTGCACGCTCCGGTGTAGGAGCACTTGACATTATAGATGATGATAAAGTTTGTCTGACCAATATTAACAGACAGATTCTTGCTACAAGAAGTACTGTAGGTAAATATAAAGTAGATGTTGCAAAGGAAAGAATTTTGGATATTAACCCAAAATGTGAGGTTAGGGCCTATAAGACATTTTATCTTCCTGATACCAAGGATGAATTTGATTTTACCGAGTATGATTATATAGTTGACGCTATAGATACAGTTACAGGTAAACTTGAACTTGTAATGAATGCTAAGGCAGCAGGGACGCCGATTATATGCTCAATGGGTGCGGGAAATAAAGTAAATCCATATATGTTTGAGGTTGCCGATATATATGAAACCTCAGTTTGTCCCTTGGCAAAGGTTATGAGATATGAGTGCAGAAAGCGTGGAATTGACAAGCTGAAATGCGTATATTCAAAAGAAAAACCTATACGTCCCTTGGAGGATATGTCCATAAGCTGCCGTGAAAACTGTATATGTCCGCCTGATACCAGAAAATGTACCGTAAAGCGGGATATACCCGGTTCAACAGCATTTGTACCATCAGTTGTCGGTTTGATAATAGCCGGTGAGGTTATAAAGGATATTACACATTTTGACAGAGGTGACAGATAGGATGATATATCTTGATTATTCGGCAAATACTCCTGTTGATGAGAGAGTGCTTGATATATTTTGTGAAACTGAAAGAAAGCTTATAGGAAATGCTAATTCAAAGCACATAGCAGGAGATGCGTCAAAAAACATGCAGGATGAGATAAATAAGTCCATAGCTGATTTATTTCACATTGATGAGGATGAGATTATCTATACCTCAGGTGCAACGGAAAGCAATAATCTTGCCATAAGAGGAATAGCTCATACGATGCGGCATGTGGGCAGGCATATAATAACCACGCCGCTTGAACATTCGTCAGTAAGTGCACCTCTTACGGCACTTCAGGAGGCAGGATATGAAGTTGATATGGTAAAAATAGGAACTGATGGAAAGGTAGATATATCAAATCTTCGCTCATTGATGAGAAAGGATACAGTTCTTGTGACAGTTTGTGCTGTAGACAGTGAGCTTGGGACCATACAGCCTGTCAGAGAAATCCGGGAAATTCTTAAAGATTATCCGAATTGTCTGTTACATGTAGATGCTACACAGGCGGTTGGTAAAATAGATGTTGATTTTTCGCTGGCTGATACAGTTAGTCTGGCTGCTCATAAATTTTACGGAATCATAGGAAGTGGTATGCTTTATAAGAAAAAAGGTCTTGTGATTGAACCTGTCATATACGGTGGGGCAAGTACAACCATATATAGAAGCGGAACACCTACGGTTTCTCTTAACAAAAGTCTCGAAATTGCACTTTCACTTGCGTTGAAAAGTCAAACAGAAAGATATGATATAGTGAGTGGATACAATAGATATTTAAGAGAAACATTTGCAAAATATCCTTTGGTTACCGTTAATTCGCCGGATAATACCATACCACATATACTTAATATAAGTGTAAAGGGAGTTAAAGGCTCGGTATTTCAAAAGGCACTTAACGAAAAGGGAGTATGCGTATCCGTAAAATCTGCTTGCAGCACAGATAATCTTCCTTCAAGAGCTGTATTTGCAGTTAGTAAAAATCGTAAAAATGCACTTTCATCATGGAGAATCAGTTTGAGCCATATGACTACTGAGGAAGAATTACATGAATTTATAAATATATTTGATGAGTGTTATAATGAACTGACAAAAAGCAGTTAATATAATTTTAATTATTAAAAGGTTAATTTGACTATATTTATATTTTGAGGAGATTTTAATTAGAATGGCTAGAGAATTAACTGTTGTTCAAAGGATTGAACAGAGTATAACTAAAAAATACAGAAAGAAGCTTTGGACACCGTTTATAAAAGCGATAAAGACTTATGAACTTATACAGGAGGGGGATAAAATTGCCGTATGTATTTCAGGTGGAAAAGACTCCATGCTTATGGCAAAGCTTACACAGATGCTTCAGCGTATAAGTGAAGTGGATTTTGAGGTCGTATATCTGGTTATGGACCCGGGGTATAATGAGATAAACAGACAGAAGATAGAAAGTAATGCTAAGCTTTTGGAGATACCCATAACCATATTTGAAACTGATATATTTGAAGTGGCAAATAATACGGATGATTCACCGTGTTATCTCTGTGCAAGGATGAGGAGAGGTCATCTTTATAATAAAGCTAAGGAACTTGGATGTAATAAAATTGCATTGGGACATCATTTTTCTGATGTCATAGAGACTACAGTTATGGGAATGTTTTATGGTTCTCAGCTTCAGGCGATGCTGCCAAAGCTTCACAGTAAGAATTTTGAAGGTATGGAGCTTATTCGTCCTATGTATTGTATACATGAGGATGATATTATATCATGGAGAAGATATAATGAACTTGAGTTTATACGATGTGCCTGCCGATTTACTGAGAATTGTACAATGTGTGATAATGGCGGTGGAGGAAGCAAGCGTCAGGAGATAAAAATTCTGATAAAGCATCTTAAGGAGGATAATCCGGGTATAGAAAGAAGTATATTTAACAGCATTCATAATGTATGTCTGGATACATTTCCGGGTTATAAGTCTGAAAATGAAACACACAGCTTCCTTGAAAGATTTAATGAAAAAAATGGAAAATAAGATGGTATAATTATTATAATAGACATAATATATTACTTTTTCGGAGGGGCTAATTATGGGAGAAAAAAGAGAGATTATAAAAGAAAAACTATATAATTTTATATGTGATGAAGCTTATAAGCCTATGAGACTTAAGGATATACGTTTTTTACTTCAGGTTTCAAATGAGGATAAAAAACGTGTAGAAGTTGCATTGGAGGAACTTGTTAAAGAGGGGAAAATAACGGTTACTCCTAAAGGGAAATATAAAAAACTTGATGATAATCTTCTGGTTGGTATATATATCGGCAATAAAAAGGGTTATGGATTTGTAAGAGTTGCGGGAGAAACAGATGATTATTTCATACCTGCAAGAGACAGCCTTGATGCGTTTAATTCTGACAGAGTTGTGATTAAGCCTGCAAGTTACATTGAGCCGGGCAAAAGAAGAGAGGCAAAAGTTGTTGAGATACTTGAAAGAGGTATGCAGGTTGTGGTCGGAACCTATGACAAGCAGGGAAGCTTTGGATTTGTAATTCCTGATAATCAAAAGGTTGCGGATGATATATATGTGGCAAGTGAAAACTCTATGGGTGCAATGAGCGGACATAAGGTTGTTTGCCAGCTTTTATCTTATGGTGAAAAGAGAAAATCTCCTGAAGGAAAGATTGTGGAGATACTTGGACATGTAAATGATCCTTCAACAGACATAATGTCTGTGGTTCGCGCATATGATATACCGGTGGAATATCCGGAAAAGGTTATGGATTCTTTAAATGAAATACCTGATGAAATTAATCCGGCTGATATTGAAGGAAGAAAGGATTTTCGTGAGCTTCATACTGTTACCATAGATGGAGAGGACGCTAAGGATTTGGATGATGCCATTACGTTATCCTATGATAACGGCATATATACTCTCGGAGTTCATATTGCAGATGTATCTCATTATGTTAAGGAGAAATCACCGCTTGATAAAGAGGCATTAAAAAGAGGTACAAGCTGCTATCTGGTTGACAGTGTTATTCCTATGATTCCGCACAAGCTTTCAAACGGAATCTGTTCATTAAATGCGGGAGTTGACAGACTAACGCTTAGCTGTGTAATGGATATAGATAAAAAGGGTAAGGTTATAAACCATTATATAACTGAAGGCGTTATAAATGTAAATGAGAGAATGTCTTATACAAATGTCCAGAAAATTCTTGATCGTTCGGATGATGAGGTGATGGAAAGATATGATTATCTTATCTATATGTTTGATATGATGAAAGAACTGTCAGAAATAATAAGGACAGCCAGACATAAGAGAGGCTCGATTGATTTTGATGTGCAGGAAACTAAGATAATTGTGGATGAGAACCACAAACCTGTAGAGATAAAGCCTTATGAAAGAAACACTGCAACTAATATAATCGAGGACTTTATGCTCATGGCTAATGAAACAATAGCTGAAGATTATTTCTGGCAGGAGCTCCCTTTTGAATACAGAGTCCATGAGGATCCGGATCAGGAAAAGATTGAGCAGCTTACTCATTTTATGAGTAATTTCGGCCTTTATCTTAAATCACAGGGCGGAGAGGTTCATCCAAAGGAACTTCAAAAGCTTTTGGCTAAGATTGAAGGTGAGCCGTACGAAGCACTTATAAGTAAAATGATGCTAAGATCCATGAAACAGGCAAGGTATTCGACAGAATGTACCGGTCACTTTGGATTATCATGTAAGTATTATTGTCATTTTACATCGCCTATTAGAAGATATCCTGATTTGCAGATTCACAGAATAATAAAGGAAAATCTTCATGGTGAACTTACTGATAAAAGGATAAGTCACTATAAAAGGATACTTCCGACCGTAGCAGATGATAATTCATCAAAGGAAAGACGTGCAGAGGAAGCAGAAAGAGATGTAATAAAATTAAAAGAAATTGAGTTTATGTCAGAGTATATTGGCGAGGAGTTTGACGGAGTAGTATCCGGAGTTACTTCAAGTTATATATTTGTTGAGCTTGATAATACTGTTGAGGGTGCTGTATCAATA
>JAFUEG010000125.1 GCA_017464045.1 Lachnospiraceae bacterium | reverse complement strand
TTAGAGATAACAGTGATGTAGAGTATGTATATACAATAAGAAGAAACAGTGAAGGTATAAATGTATTTGTTGTTGATTCTGACCCTGATGAACCGGGACTTCCGGGTGAGGACTTTGGAGATGACTCTGATGAGGTCGAGAGAGCGTACAATGGTGAATCTATTGTTAATAAAGAACCTTATACAGATGAGTGGGGTACGCATATAAGCGCATATAGTCCTATATATGATGGAGGTAAGGTTGTAGGTCTTGCAGTTATTGATATAAGTATGGAGTGGATTAATAATCAGTGCGCGAGCATTGCAAAACTTATCGTACTTATTTGTGTTATAATGTTTGTTATTGGTATGTTTATTATGTTTATCATTGGCAAGATGTTTAAAAAACAGTTCTGTCTGCTTAATGATAAAGTTAAAGAGCTTGCAAATGGTGACGGTGATTTGACAAAACAGATAGAAGTAAGAACCGGAGATGAGTTTGAGGTTATTGCAAAAAATATTAATGAACTTATCAATTATATCAGATACATAATGAGCAATATATCCGAAAGTTCAGTTAAGATTAAGGCTTCTTCTGATAATATTGCAAGGCGTGTAGGTCAGGCGGGTGTTAATGCAGAAGATGTAAGTATGACTATGGAAGATATGAGTGCTGCAATGGAGGAAACCACAGCATCCATTAATCAGATTGACAGCCTGATGTCAGGCATAAATGATGCATTTGCCGGAATCGTGAATCAGGTTGAAACCGGAAGAGCTTATTCTAAAGAAGTTCATGATGATGCCGTAAATACTGGGGCTAAAGCTGTTTCTGATAAGGATAATGCTGCCAGCAGAGTAGATGAGATGGCTAAGTCTATATATGAGAAGATAGAAAAATCAAAGGCGGTTTCTCAGATTGATGTTCTTACCAATAACATTTTAGCTATAACTGAACAGACTAATCTTTTAGCACTTAATGCAAGTATTGAAGCAGCAAGAGCAGGTGAAGCAGGTCGAGGATTTACTGTAGTTGCAGGTGAGATAGGAAAGCTTGCTATGGATTCAGCAGAAGCTGCATCTGAAATTCAAACTGTATCTGATGAGGTTGTTGCTGCAGTTAATGATCTTGCGCAGGAAGCTGAGGATATGATTGTATTTATCCATGAAGTGACTATGAATGGATATAACGAGCTTGTTTCCACTAGTGGTGACTATGAAAAGACAGCTGAAAGATTTGATAATATGATGACTGAATTCGAGGAATTGAGCAACAGCGTTCAGCATAATATCGAAAGTATAAAAGAAGCTACAGAATCTGTTGCAAAAGCTGTTGAGGACACCGCAAGCAGTGTGGTTACCGCAACAGAAAAATCAGTTGATATGTCTAATTCCATTAAGGAAATTGGTGGTGAGGCAGATTCAAGTAATGATATCTCAAATGCCCTTTATGATGAGGTAAATAAGTTTAAGCTTGAGTAAAATTGTGTTATGGAAAACAGCACCTTGTCACTTCTAATGTTAGTTATATATTATAAATATAAAACAGAGAACGCCGAAATAGTTATATGCAAAGCTCACTGGCGCTAACGCTTTGCTTAATAACTTTTTGGTGTTCTCTGTTTTATATCCATATCTTATATAAATTTTTGTGTATTCACAAAGTGACAAGGTGCCGTTTCTCCTTGACACATTTGAAATTTTTAATGTTTTAGGTAATTTTTTGTGGAAATTTTTCTTATTATAATATATAATTGCTATGTTTGTACTAAATTATATAAGAAATGGAGAGATTAAAGATTATGAAGATTAAAAAAAGCAAGTATTTTTTACTGGCAGTTTGTGTATTAGCTTTGCTTTCACTTACTGCATGCGGTACAAAGAGAAAGAAAATTGAAACTATTGACGATTTGGAAGGCTCACGTATCGGAGTTCAACTTGGAACAACCGGTGATATTTACGCATCTGATTACGAAGGTGATGAAAAAGGCACTGAAGTTATAAGATATAATGCCGGCGTAGATGCTGTTGAAGCGTTAAAACAGGGTAAGATAGATGCTGTAATAATTGATGAGCAGCCTGCAAAGGTTTTTGTAGAAAAGAATTCTGATTTAAAGATATTAAATGAAGAGTTTACCGATGAGGATTATGCTGCGGTTATTGCTAAGGAAAATGATGATCTTTTAAATGATGTAAATAAGGCTATTGAGGAATTAAAGGCAGATGGTACACTTCAAAAGATTGAGGATACATATATCAATAAAACAGGCGATTATCATTATACTCAGACAGTAACAGATGGTAAAAAACTTGTTATGGCAACAAATGCTTATTTCCCACCTTATGAGTATTATGATGGTGGTACAATTATGGGATATGATGTTGAACTTGGATATGCTATAGCAGATAAGCTTGGTATGGTTCTCGAGATTGAGGATATGGAGTTTGATGCTATTATCAATGCTGTAAGTTCAGGAAAAGCTGATATTGGATTAGCTGGTTTTACAGTTACTGAAGACAGATTAAAGAGTATTAACTTCTCAGATACTTACATTACTTCAAAACAGGTTATAATTGTTTACGATAAGTAAAATATCAGAATTAGTAAAAAATAGACTTGGGTTATATTTCGGGAGATAAATTAATGAAGCAGTTTTTGGATAAATCTAAAAAGCATATTATGTTATTATTTTTGTTTATAGTTTCTGCGTTTTCTTTAACCGGATGCAGTGTTAAAGAATTTTCGGAAAAATTCAATGATAATTTTATCAAAGAACAAAGATATCAATATATATTGGATGGTTTGAAAAATACATTTATTACAACCATACTTGCCGGACTTATAGGTGTATTTTTAGGTTTTATCCTTGCTGTTATCAGAGTAACACATGATAAAAAGGGAAGTCTGAAAATACTTAATCTGGTTGCGAAACTATATCTTACTGTTATTAGAGGAACGCCGGTTATGGTTCAGCTGATCATAATCTATTATGTTATATTTGCATCAGTAAATATCAACAAGATTCTGGTTGCTGTTATTGCTTTTGGCCTTAACTCGGCGGCTTATGTGGCAGAGATA
>JAFUEG010000124.1 GCA_017464045.1 Lachnospiraceae bacterium | reverse complement strand
TCAGCAAGATAATCTATATACGCCTGACGCCATGGCTCATCTATATTTTCTCCAACAGCTGCTTCAGTAGTAACTTCCTCTGAAGTATCCAATGCTGAACTTTGAACCATCGGCTGTTCTGTAAAGTCAAAACTTATTGTAAACTCCTGAGCCTCAGTGGTGTCTTCTAAAACCTTTATTTCCTGAATAATCGGTTCATAATTAGGCGCCTCCGCCTTTATCTTCCATTTACCCGGTGCAAGCTGAGCGACTGCCTTATTCCCACTTATCTCTAACTCTACTACTTCATCATCCTTCTCCGCTGTGACTTTTACATCTGATAAATCTATATCATCTTTCACAAAAATCTCCAGGTCAAAAATCACATTTATTTTCTTTACATCAACGCTGTCATCCTTATCTCTATGACTGATGAAGTACCATGTGCCAAGTCCTGCTGCTAAGAGGCAAGCCAGAACCACTATGCCTGCAATTACTCTTTTATGTTTTTTTGGTGATGTGTGTTCGGTTAAATCAGATGATGTACTCTCAGAATAATCGGGTGATGTATATTCAGCATAATCAGGTGATGCATATCCCACATTATCAGGCGGTACGCATCCTGAATTATCAGATGATGTATATCCTGAATTATCAGGGGATGTGTACCCAACATTATTATCAGGATAGGCCGTTGATAAATCTCTTGAGATGTGCTCATCTACCGGATTTTCCGCAATATAACTTTGACTTTGAACCGGTGCATTTATAACAGCCCCACAGATATTGCAGAATCTGTCTTCAGGGCTTAATTCATTTCCACATACATTACAATAAGTTATCTTATACATCCGTAACATCACCTCAGTTCATATATTTTTCATATGTTCTTATTTATTTTCCATAGTTTTCTATATAAGTGATTGCTTCAGGGTTAAGTACACTTGATGAAACATTATAATTTTCGTCATATGTAAGGCTTGCAAGCGAGTACCAATCATACTTCAATGCATAATCCCAATCCTCCTCTTCATAAATATTTGTAAAAGTTTCATATAAGCGTTTTTCGTCACCTTTTACTACAGTTTGCCATTCAATTGTATCCCCATCCATAACATACTCTGTCTCAGCAGCATGTGTAATATCGAAATTACCGTCTTCAACATACTCAACAAATTCATACTGTGAAACAACAGGTTCATCAAAAGAATTACACCATTTTTTTGCTAAGCATAACTCAGGTACACCATTATTGTTATAATCAAAAAATTTTAAATCATAAGACATATATGATATATACCCAGCATTGTTACTATAAACCCAATCAAAGCACTCATCTTGTATATACATCGACAAATCAGTTACATCAAGTGCTTTAATATAATCAATATACGCCTGTCTCCATCCTATATCATCATTAATCTCAGCTTTTGGTTCCTTATTAAATTTTTGTATATAATACTTTATTTGATAATCATTGCCACGGATGCCTCCGATAAATATCTCACTATCACTGTCAAGTGCCATATTTAACAGACTGCCATCACCGGTATCGCGGATAGATTCCTTATCATAATTTTCATGCCATGAATCGTATATTGCACTATCATTATTAACACCATTTTCATCAAATGTATAGCGCGTAACAACAAAAAATCTGTTATCCCCCGTATACCATTTTTTGCCATCTTGAGATACATATTCTGAACTATAATCAAATGTATCAAAATACCAAAAGTAATATAATTCTGGAATCCCATTGCTGTCATTGTCATAGAGTTTATATTTCCATGGAGTTATTCTTCCTATATCATTTTCTCCTATATCTAAAGCTGTTGGCTCGGCTACTGCCGGTGTAACATTTAATTCCATAGGAACTGTGTGATCATCAAATATATTGTTATTATCAAGATAATCTATATACGCCTGACGCCATGGCTCATCTGCAGCATCACTTACCATTGCTTCCGTAGTAACTTCGCCGGAAGTATCTGACACTGCACTATTTATAGCAGGCTGTTCGGTAAAATCAAAACTTATTGCAAACTCCTGAGCCTCGGTAGTATCCTCTGAAACCTCTATCTCCTGAACAATCGGTTCGTAATTCGGAACCTCAGCCTTTATCTTCCATTTACCAGGAGCAAGCTGTGCAACTGCTTTGTTACCGGTTATCTCCAGCTCAACTACTTCGTCGTCTTTCTCAGCCGTAACCTTTACATCAGATAAGTCTACGTCATCCTTTACGAGTATCTCTAAATCAAAGACTACCTCTACCGTCTTTACGTTGGATTTATTGTCATCCTTATCTTTATGACTAACGAAGTACCATGTTCCAAGTCCTGCTGCTAAGAGGCAAATCAGTACTGCTATACCGGCTATCAAACCGGTACGCTTTTTTCGAGGTGTTTTTTCCTTATTAGTATTTTGATACTCAGGTATATTTCCTTCGCTAACCTTCTGTTGAATAGATGTATTAAATTCGGCAATTTCCTGATAAACAGGCGCATTTCCTTTATTTTCCTCCTGATAAACGGGTATGTAATTATCAGATATGAGTTCATTTGTAGGATTTTCTATATTGTTTTCATCACTCGTCCCTACAGGTGCGCCACAGATATTGCAAAATCTGTCATTCGGACTCAATTCATTTCCACATTCATTACAATAGGTTATTTTATCCATAAGCATTTTACCTCAGTTCATCTAATTTTTTATATTTGATTT
>JAFUEG010000123.1 GCA_017464045.1 Lachnospiraceae bacterium | reverse complement strand
TCAATATTTTTATGATGTCCTGACAAAAGCACCTGTGGTACTTCCTTTCCCATAAAAACCTCCGGTCTTGTATATTGTGGATATTCTAAAAGTCCATCATAAAAGGACTCATATATCGCACTGTCCTCTCCACCTAAAACTCCCGGAACAAGCCTTGAAACGGCATCCACAATCATCATGGCAGGAAGCTCACCGCCTGTTAAAACAAAATCCCCTATAGATACATTATCAGTTACAATCATCTCCAGAACTCTCTCGTCTATACCCTCATAATGACCGCAGAGTAAAATAATATCTTCTTCCTTTGAAAGTTCCTCAGCCATCTCTTGATTAAAAGGTGTTCCCTGTGGTGTCATATAAAGAACTCTTGGTTTCTTATCAGCAAGATTATTATTTTCTATAATTGACTGATATGCTTTATAAACCGGTTCTGCCTGCATAAGCATACCGGCCCCTCCACCATATGTATAATCATCGACATGACCATATTTATTGCCGGCAAAATCCCTTATATTTACTGTATTTACACTAATTAAATTGTTATTTATAGCTCTTCCTGTTATACTTTCTGAAAGTCCGTTACTTACCATATCAGGAAAAAGAGTCATTATGTGGAAATTCATCTAATCAAGCATTCCCTTCATCAATTTAACAGTAATTTTTTTTTGCTCCACATCCATATCAGGAACAAATTCCTTAACAACGGGTATAAGCACCTCTTTCTTATCCGGAAGTTTAACCACAAACACATCATTTGCTCCGGTTTTTAATACATCCGAAAGGACTCCCAGTTTATTACCGTTTTCTTCAAAAACTTCTGCTCCGATTATATCAGATATATAAAATTCATCTTCTTTTAAAGGAACAGCGTTTTCTCTTGTAACATAAAGGTCACAGCCCTTATATTTTTCTATATCATTAATATTGTTAAATTCCTTAAATGATAGTATCACCATATTTTTAAAGAATTTACAAGTATTTTTCTCTACCTCAATATCTTTATCCTTTGTACGTATAAAGCACTTTTTTAACTTTTTGAACCTTCCTACATCATCTGTGGTAGGAAAAACTTTAACTTCTCCCTTCAAACCATGTGTTGACGTAATAACTCCAATTCTAAAGATATCCTCCATAAATTCTCCTTTATAAATTTTTACGGTATATTTCTAATATCATCTATGATATCACCGCTTTCAAAAATCAGCATAAGAATAAATATGGGGTAACGCTAAGCGCACCCCATAAAGTCATAAAACAGAATTATTTAATATCTACAATTACCTTTTTGTCACCCTTAGAAGCTGCTGCCTTTACGACAGTTCTGATAGACTTTGCAATTCTACCCTGCTTACCGATTACTTTACCCATATCATCAGGTGCAACCTTAAGTTCAATTGTAACAGTATCACCGTCAGTAGTCTCGCTTACAGCTACTTCATCAGGATTATCGACAAGAGATTTTGCAATAATTTCAACTAATTCCTTCATTACGATACCTCCCTCGATTACTTCTCGATACCTGCCTGCTTAAATAATTTAGCTACTGTTTCTGTTGGCTGAGCACCATTGTTAAGCCACTTCTTTGCAGCTTCTGAATCAATCTTAACAACATTTGGCTCCTGATTAGGATCGTAAGTACCTATCTCTTCGATAAATCTACCATCTCTCGGAGACCTTGAGTCAGCAACGATTACTCTATAAAAAGGATGCTTCTTATATCCCATTCTTCTTAATCTTATCTTTACTGCCATGTCATTTTCACCTCCCTTTATCTATCATGAATTATCATGAATTTATCTTTTTGCAAAATCTATAATAAGTTATTACCTATTATCAAAATCCAAACGGAAGCTTAAAGCCTCCACGCTTTTTACCACCCATCATACCTGACATCTGTTTCATCATCTTCTTAGACTGCTCAAACTGTTTAAGAAGCTTATTGACATCACTTATATCAACTCCTGCACCGTTTGCAATTCTCTTTTTACGGCTCGGATTGATGATTTCAGGATTTGATCTTTCCTTAGGTGTCATCGATAGAATAATTGCTCTTGGCATATTCATGGCATTGTCATCGATATCGATGTTTTGCAGCTGCTTATTGCCGCTGAAACCCGGAAGCATCTTAAGTATGTCACCCATGCCTCCCATCTTTTCCATCTGCTCCATCTGCTCAAGGAAATCATTAAAATCAAATGATGCCTTACGGAGCTTTTGCTCCATTTCTATCGCCTTTTCCTCATCTATAGCTGCCTGAGCCTTTTCAATAAGACTTTCCACATCACCCATACCAAGGATACGACTTGCCATTCTGTCAGGGTAGAACATCTCAAGATCTGTAAGCTTTTCACCCATACCTGCATAAAGTATAGGCTTACCGGTAACCGCCTTTATAGAAAGAGCTGCACCGCCTCTGGTATCACCATCAAGCTTTGTAAGAATTACACCGTCTATGCCGATTTTATCGTTAAATGCAGTTGCTACATTTACGGCATCCTGACCTGTCATCGCATCTACGGTAAGTATCGTATAATTAACAGTGATATTAGCCTTAATTTCGGCAAGCTCGTTCATCATTTCCTCATCTACATGAAGACGTCCTGCCGTATCTATAAATAATATGTTGTTTCCGTTCTTCTCAGCATGCTCTATAGCTGCCTTGGCTATATTAACAGGCTTGTGTCCGTCACCCATGGTAAATACCGGAACACCGACTTTTTCACCATTTATCTCAAGCTGCTTTATAGCTGCCGGTCTGTAAACGTCACAGGCAACCAAAAGCGGTTTTCTTCCTTTATTTTTATACTGTCCCGCTAATTTTGCAACGGTCGTGGTCTTACCTGCACCCTGAAGACCACACATCATAATGACTGTAATCTCATTGGAAGGTAAAAGCTTGATCTCCGTAACCTCGGAGCCCATAAGCTTATCCATCTCTTCCTTAACAATCTTTATTACCATCTGTCCGGGATTGAGTCCCTTAAGAACCTCCTCGCCGACAGCTCTTGCACTCACTGATTTAATAAACTGCTTTACGACCTTAAAGTTTACATCTGCCTCGAGTAATGCACGTTTAACTTCCTTCATTGCCTCATTTACATCATCCTCGGTAAGCATGCCCTTACTTCTTAATTTTTTAAAAACATTTTGCAGTTTATCGGTTAAGCTATCAAATGCCATACAAACACTCCATCACTATAATACTTACAAACTATCTTCAAACAAACTCTACCACTAAAACTCTTCCAGAATATCCTCAACCTTAGACTCTATATCTACCAATATACTATATACATTATTATCTGTATTTATCTCTCGAACCTTTCTTATACAGTCCTTAACCTCTGATATCTTTTCTCTTGCAGTTACAAATTTTTCAACCAACTTAAGCTTATCCTCATAATCCTCAAGTATCTTGTCACAGCGTTTAACCATATCATAGATACCCTGTCTTGAAATGCCATA
>JAFUEG010000122.1 GCA_017464045.1 Lachnospiraceae bacterium | reverse complement strand
TGAATTTGAACGTGTTGCAAGAAAAAATAACATGACTCTCTTCAAGGAGAAAAAACGTGCCGAGCTTAAAGGACGACATATCCTGATGGCAGAGGATGTTCTTATTAATGCGGAAATTATGAAAGAAATCATAAAGATCCGTGAGGCCGAGATAGATCATGCTGAAAACGGAAAAGTCGTAGTGGATATGTTCAAATCCAGCCCTGAGAATTATTACGATGCTATTCTCATGGATATAAGAATGCCGGAAATGGATGGTCTTGAAGCAACGAAAATCATCAGGTCGCTCGAAAGACCGGATGCGAAGAAGATTCCTATCATCGCCATGACAGCCAACGCCTTTGACGAAGATGTTCAGCGCTCTTTACAGGTTGGAATGAATGCACACCTTTCTAAACCTGTGGAATCAGAACACCTCTATCAGACGTTGGAGGAATTGATATGGGAGAATGAATCAGGTGAGTGATTAAAACAGCAAATAAATGCAAAGATATGAATAGGAGAACACCATGTCCAAATTATATGATGAACGCTCTATCCGGGAGGATTATGAGAGACTGACCAAGCTGTTAATTGAAAAAAAAATAACGATTACAACCATGGAGTCAGCAACCTCCGGTCAGATTGCGTCTCTTATAACTGATACAGAGGGATCATCAGCAATATTTAAAGGAGCTTTTATAACCTATTGCAACGAGGCAAAGCTTATGCAGGGTGTACCGGCAGAGATTCTTGATAAGTACACTGTTTATTCAAAAGAGACAGCAGAGGCTATGGCGAAAGCATGTGCAAAGGCATATAGCACAGACATAGGAATCGGAGTTACGGGAACGATGGGTAATGTTGACCCTGCCAATCCCGATGCATCCAATCCGGGCCAGGTATATTTTGCGATAGATTTAAGAGGTAATACGGAGGCTTATTATATAGAACTTGAGCCGCAGCCAACGAGACTTGATTATAAATTGGCAGTGGCAAAAGAAATATATGACGTTTTGATTAAAATGATATAATTATTATTCAAACAGATATGGATAGCGTTCTTTTTCATTATTATCGGAAGCTATCCATTTTTTTTGCTTATGATTGTCCCTATATTTTTTGGGGGTTGTTCCGGTCAGAGAACTAAAGGTCTGGATAAAATGGCTCTGGGAGGAAAATGAGAGCCTGTAGGCTATTTCGGATATGCTTAAATCAGTATTTGTAAGCATTTCCCGGGATATTTCTATCTTCTTTTCTCTTATATAATCACTTATGGTTTTACCTACTTCCTTTGAAAACTCCTGGGACAGGTAGCTGACAGATACACCTATGTTATCGGCGATATCCTTTACTTTGATTCGTTCGCTGATATAGGCATGTATATAGTCGATGCACTGGCTGACGGGACGTGACAGCGGTACATTATAAATAAGATTCATATGTCCGGTATAATCAAGCAGCATATCATCATGTATTTTTTCCACATCATCTTCGGTTTTTGCATCGTCTAATTTCTTGATATAATAGTCGCTCATGCGAAATGCCTTTTCTGCCTCCAAACCACGTTCGATGCAAATTCTTGTAAGAATTGCGGTGGTGACTACCATGTGATATTTTAAATTTTGAACAGGGTCACCGGAAAGTGTACCAACACCGGTTTGATCCCGGAATCTTCTCTCTTCAATATTTTTTCTGATTGCCTGCATGTCACCGCTTGCAGCACTGTGAAAAAATTGAATTTCCTCTTTTATATCGCGATGCAATTCATCGTTATTTTGGCTGTAAATATCTGAATATTTCATATGTTCTCCCCAACAATTATATATGATAATGTATTCATCTAAAAATCAGACAAATATATATTTAATAATTTAAATTAATTATACCACTATTTTTTAAATATAGTTTAAAATTTTTATATTTTCTAAATCATTTTGATATAAAAATCTGATATAAGAATGTTATTATAAAGTGATATTATGTCGCAAGACATAAAAAAGAAGATTTATGTAAACAAAAAAGAGGGAACAAGAAAAACTATAAGGGAGGAAAAAATGAGAGGATACCAGAAAAAAATCAAAAAAATGCTTGCAGTTTTGCTGGTTATTTCCGTAGTTATGTCAGTCATAAGACCACAGTTTAAAAACCTGGTTTTTGCGGAAGAAGCTACAGAAACAGTAAGCGATGACGGAACTGTTGATGTGGGTACTCCGATGGATGCAGCTGTACAAGCTGCAACCGATGAAAAGGATGTAGAGGATGACACATCAAATGAGGCAACAGAAGTAGAGGATACCGATGCAGCAATCAACTCTGAGGAACAGGCTGAGGATAATAAAGCTGAGGATATTTTTGATTCGGAGGTTGGAGTTGATATAAGTTCAGATGTTGATTCACAGGCAGATGTAAAGGATTTACCTGATACGGATGCTATTGATGAAGAAAGTTCTGATACAGTTTCTGAAGCAGTTTCTTTTTCAGTGCGTGTACCGGAAAGCGGATGTGACATAACGATTAATGCACCTGAAGGAAGTCTGTCATATCCGGCCGACGAGCTTACATTATCAGTTCGTGAGCTTATACCGGGTACAATGGAGTATGCATTATATCTTCAGGCAGCAGCTGTAGTCCTTAATCAGGACAGTGCAGCTGATATATCATTTGCCAGATTTTTTGATATTGAAATCTTAAAGGATGGCGAGAAGGTTGAGCCGGCTTTACCTGTTGAAGTTAAAATTGAGTATGATGATGCTCCTGAAATAGCTAAAGTGGATGAGCTTTCAATAGTTCATTTTGCAGAAGGCGGAACAGAGGTTATAAAGGATATAGAGTTAAATGAGGATGCAACAGAGATTGTGTATGAGCAGGGAAGTTTTTCCATAACAGCTACAATCGTTACAACTGTTACTGAACCTACAAAAACACCTGATCCTTTAGATCCTACAGAATATATATATCATGATAATAATCATGATTATATTCTTGTTGCTGTCTGCGATGATAAAGTATATACAGTACAGGATGATGGCTCTCTTAGAGAGATACCTGCTTCAAATTATGAGAAGGTAGGAACCGATATCACAAAAGTAACTGAAGATAGTTCTTTTTTGTGGAAATACACTCTGTTAGAGAATGATAAAAAATATATTCGTTATGTTTCGGATGGCTTTGATTATAACGCAGATAAGCTCGCGCAGGTATATGCTTATACCAGTATAGCACCGGGTGAGATTGCAGGTATTGCCATTTCCATGCCGGATTATAATGATGATGAAAATAAAACCGTTAATAGAGAAGGCGGACAGGTAATATATGATAATAATCCTGAAAATTATTCTATTGTATTTGCAGGTAATGAAATTAAATCTGCCACAGCAGATAAGTATTTAACATTAAATGCAGACAGGACAAGAATTCAGGGTAATGCAACTAATCCTGATGACGGAGTTAAGTTTTATTTTGCAAAGGCGGCCTTGCCTGATGAAACAGAATTAGATACCGGATTAATCGGTAATAAAGCATATAATCATATAGTTAATCATATAGATATCTCCATTTCAGATACATTAGATGTTGATATACCTCTTGCATATGGAAACTATTATGATAAGGATGGCAATATTGTTTTGACTGTTGACAGGGAGCATTATCCGGATGGATATAATCTTCACATTTCCCAAAAAGTCAGTGTAAGTCAGGAACAATTGAGAAAGGCTAAGATTACGGCAAATAAACGTTTAGTAGATGCCAATGGAAATGCTGTTCCGGGAGATGCACTTGATAATGTATTTTATATAACAGGATATTCGGCCAATGCTGAAACATCTTTGAGTACACCTCAGGTTCGTATCGAAGGTATATTTAAGGTTGCTAACATTGCCCCGGGAAATAATGGCAGTGATGCTGTCAAAGCTGAAAGATTAAATAACAGAATTCTTTATACAGTTGAGGCAGTTGAGCCAAATGCAAGGTTTTATTATACAAATCCAAATAATCCGGAAGAACACTTATATGATCCAAATGGACATGAGTTATATATTGAAGCGGATGTAACAATTAAAGATTCTTTCGATTACTTTGATACGCGTAATGAATGTCCGCCTCTTCACGGAATTACGTATTCTTCTCATCCGGGTGAGGATTTTGAGCCTTATTGGCAGGCAGGAGAGATACATGGCTGGGGTATAAGCGGTATGGACTTTAAGCTTTCCGGTGAAGCGACAGTTGATATAAGGCCTTATGCAATTGAAATAGAAAATAAAATTATAGATACAAATGGAAATCCTATTATTCCTCTTGATAAAATAACAGGGTTTAAGTATGGAGTTTATGTTAACGAGACGGGAAATCCTGATAGTGTTATCGGAAAAAATGCAGGTGGTTACAATGGAGACAGTTTTGATTTGTCTTCATATCATAAAGTAACTGATAAAACCATAGATATCGATAATGATCCGAGTAAAAATGCTACCAATGTTGTTTATGAGTATTCATTACCGGAAGGTATGGTCTACATAGATGAAGATAAAAGTACAGTACCTGAATTTATTATAGATAAAGAAGGAAACAGATGGGTATATAAGAAAACATATATAGAAACTGAATATGTTTGGAGAGCAGGAGATCTTAATAACAATAACAGACATTTCAGTAAAGACTACAATGAATCAGATTCCACTTATAACAGTGTCCCTGAAGTAGTTGGAACTTATGGAACTGAGTTTAATAAATTTTTGGAGTTCTATGTAAGAAATGTTTATGAGAAAATAGAAAGTCCTGTTAAGAGAGAAATTATTCCGTATGAAGGAAACGGTGCTCTTGGAGGAGTAGATATAGGAAATGAAATCACATATGAGATTTCTTACAAGAATTATAAAAACAAGGCGGCTGATGTTGTAATTAAGGATCAGCTTGATAAAAATGTGGAATTTGTAAGTGCGTCAGACAGTGGTGTATATGATGCAGGAACACATACAGTTACATGGACGCTTAAGGATGTACCTTCGGATAAAGAAGGCAAGGTTACCCTTAAAGTTAAAGTATTAGAAGGAGCACTTGCTTCTAACGGTGGTCCGGGTAAGGTTGTAAATGGAGGAGAAACTTCAACTGTTAAGGTTGGAAATGATTTGGAATATACACTTGATTTGGTAGAAAATCCTGTTCCAAAGACTTCAACCAAGAAGGAAGTATTTCCTTATGAGGGAACCGGAACACTCGGTGGAGTAAATGTCGGAGACATCATTACTTACGAGATAGATTATAAGAATTATAAAGATGTGGCAGCTGATGTAATTATCAAGGATAAGCTTGATGTCAATGTTAAGTATGTAAGTTCCACAGATGGTGGTGTATATGATGAAGCTACGCATACAGTTACATGGACAATCAAGAATGTACCTGCCGGAAATGATGGAACTGTTAGTCTTGTAGTAAAGGTTCTTGAGGGAGCACTTGAGAAAAACGGTGGACCGGGAGAAGTTACAAACGGAGGTATAACTTCTACAGTTAAGGTAGGTAATGATAAGGAGTATTCTCTTGATGAGGTAGTAAATCCGGTGACTGATATTACCACAACGTCTACAACAACTACAACAAATACAACTACAACAAGCACAACAACTACAACAACTACAACAACGACCAAGACAGCAACTAATACGTCAACGAATACATCGGTTAAAACAAAGGATACAGCTCCTATAGCAATTATGGTATTGCTGATGCTTATATCGATAACCGGAATAATAGTACTTACAAATAAAAAGAAAATTAAAAAATAATATTGAAAGGCGGCAACAATTTTGTTGCCACCTTTTTTAATAAAAGATTGCATATTTATAAACTAAGATATTTAAAATTTTTTTAACTTGTGATACAATATATATGTTTGATACTGTAGACAATTATAATTCGCAAAAGAGGGTTACTAAATGTTTGGAGTTTATTTTGGAAAATATCTCATGGATGAGGGCGTTATTCCCGAAGAATATTACTATGGGTTAATTGAAGCAACAAAAAATTCGAAGGTTAAAATGGGTATCCTGGCGGTTGAAGCCGGACTTATGACAGAAGAGCAGGCAGCGGAGGTTAATTTATTACAGCAGCAACAGGATAAAAAATTTGGTGATATAGCTATCGAAAAGGGATATCTTTCGGATGATGATGTTGCGGATTTATTAGATGAACAGGGTGATTCATATCTTCTTTACCTTCAGGCAATTATTGAGAGTGGGCTTATGGATATGGATAGCTTTAAGGAACATTTGCTGGAATATAGAAGAGCTAAGAAACTCACTCCTAATGATCTTGAAGCTATCAAGTCCGGAGATGTTGACAGGATAGTGCCTGTATTTATGAAGGATAATTCGATTCCTTTGCAGGTAAAAGAGTATGTATATCTTACATCGAGAAATATAGTTCGTTTTATAGATCGATTCTTCCGTATGGATAGAGTTGAAAAACTTACTGAATATGAGGCAGAATATATAGCGGCACAGAGCTTGCACGGAGACAGCAGTTATCTTACAGCTTTTGCAGGAAGTAAGGAAGGCTTGAAGGCTATAGCAGATGGATTTGTAGACAGCATGTCCGGGGGTGCAAAGGACTTAAGTTATGACGCTTTAGATGTTGCATGTGAATTTTTAAATGTCAATAATGGACTTTACATAACCGGTCTCAGCAATAATAATGTTGATGAGGTAACGGATTCTCCGATTATGAAATCTGAGAAATCAAAGATTACGTCTATAGGTGATATATATAAGGTGCCTCTTTATATAGAAGGCTCAGTGGTTGATCTTATTATATGTTTCAATGATGGTTGGAGTTTTGATTAGTGAAATATGTTAAAAAAGAACGGTTTAAATTGTGTACGCAGGCACACATTTAAACCGTTCTTTTTTAGTTATCGGTCTCATAGTATGAAGCATAGTTTCCCTCGAACTTTTTGCTTATATATGTACAGCTGTCGGCACGCTTATACAATTCTTCAAAAGCAAAGGTATCATCATGTTGATAAAAGGAAACGCCTATACTTATATAGAATTTACGTCCATTAAGTTCAGGTACGTTTGTATCATCTATAACGGATATAAGTCTTTGTATAATTCTTTCACCGGCATTTTTGTTATGTACATCAGGTACATATACGGCAAACTCATCTCCGCCAAGCCGCATAATTATATCATTTGCACGAAATGCTTTTTGCAGGCACATAGCAAGCGTTATCAAAACCTGATCGCCCACGCTGTGACCAAAGGTATCGTTTATGGATTTAAATTTGTCGACATCAAGAAGCACAAACATACCACCTTGACCATCAGCAAGAAATTCTTTAATTTTCTTTTCACCGGAGCCTCTGTTATTGATACCTGTCATTCTATCAGTATCTGACAGATACTGGAGTCTTTCCTGGCGACGCTTTTCTTCATCTATCAGCTCAACCATCCATAGGACTCTTACAGGCTTATCATTTTCATTTCTTTCTGCAACAACAAATCGGCCGCGGCACCACAAATCTTTGTCGTTTATATATTCCATAGTAATAGTATTGGAGTTTGCAAGTCTTTCCTCTATGGTATTAAGATCCACAAATTCCAAAAGATCCTTGCGAGAGCGCTCTGATGAAAGAACCTCCATAACACAATGAAGGTTTTCCTTTGCATTTTCATGTGTATCGCCAAGAAGCGAAGTAACATGTGAGGATGAATTGCTAATCTCTGAAAATGTGTTGGTTACCAGGTCTATATCATACATGGACATATATATGTGCGACATAGATTCAAGCTGCTGGTTAAGTTTATTTGCAACTATATGTTTTGAACTTATATTATATAATATAAGTAAAATTACAAAAGCAAATAAAACAATTACCAATAAGGAAATTAATAAAATTATCTTAAGTGGTTTAAAGATTTCCGTTCCGTTTATGACGGATATGCAGTACCAGTCATTTTGAATTTTTTTCGTAAATATAATATAAGTTGTTCCATCAAATTTAAGTTCAAACTGTGTTTTATGTGAATTAAATATATTTTCGGCTATGGCACTCTCAAGTGTATTTACCTGGTTTAAATAATTTTTACCAAGCTCTTCCGGATTGCTATGTGACACTACTCCACCCTTGGAGTCAAGCACCATGGCAAAGTCTGTGCTCCGTTCAGGGACATCTAAGGTAATAGTTTCCAAATCCTCAAGACTTAGGTCAAGTGCCAGAACACTTTCATTATCAGACAAAAGCTTACCTATGGTCATCATAATAGTTCCTGTTTGAGAATCAAGATACGGGTCAACAAGTACGATATCGCCGCCGGCATCTACCGCTTCTATATACCATGGCCGCGCTGTTGGGACATAATCTGCATCAGGAACCCAACCTGAGCCGTCAAGATATTCTCCATTTATATAACCATAGAGTCCGGTATAGTTTTTGTCAATTACACTTATAATGACATCCGATTCTTCCGTAAGATATGTAAGAATTTCATCAGATGATTTTCCTTTGGATATATAGTAATCCACCTTATAAGCAGCCATCTTAATGGTATCCAGGCTTGTAAGAAGATAGTTATCAATCGCCTGTGAGGATTCTACAGCCTTATGCTTATTTTCATCTATAATATTGTCCTTCTTGGTTTTATATAGGATGCCAAAGTTGATTGATATGATAATCATGGCAAATATAAGTATAATAAGAGATGCAATTATATTTTTAGTACCTATTGCTTTGAGAACCTCTTTACCGGAGGCTTGATTATTCTTCAATTTTTTCTCCCCTTTCGGACTAATGATATATTAAATATATTAAATATACAGCTTAATCCTAATTAAATATTTTATGACGCATATATGAGATTGTCAACAGATTCTTTTGGCGATTGTGACGTTGTTGAGACATGAATTGCCAAAAATAATCTGATAAATTGTCATGAAAAATGCCAAAAATAATGAATAACAAGTCCGCTGTCTGCGTACCGACTTTTTTAAAAAATGTGGTATTGTATTACATAATGTTCTTTTTTTATTGTAAAAAAAGGTAAATAAAATTATAATTAGTTGTAAGGAAATGGGAGTGCACAATGAAAGAAGATTCAAAATTTCTTGAAACGGATAAATTGATGGAGCTTATAAAAAATTCTCCTGAAAAATTTAATGAAATGCTTGTAAATGGCGATTTTTCGGATGATTTGTCACTTGATGAATATTTGTGTGATCTACTGTCAAAGCATAATATAAGTCTTGCGGATGTTGTCCGTATATCTTTGATTAGTAAAAGCTACGTATATCAGATATTTAATGGTGAGAGAATGCCGTCGAGAGATATTTTAATCAGAATTGGCATATCCATGTCTTGTGATGTTGATGAGATGCAGCATCTGCTTTTGATTGCCCAGACAGGAGTTTTATATCCAAAGGTTAAAAGAGATGCGGCGATTCTTAGTTGTATATCTCAAAAAATGTCACTTGAGGAAACAAATGACTTTTTGGAGCACATTGAAGAAAGAACATTATTATGAAGAAAAAAAGTAAAGCTAAAAAAAATCTTTCCCAAAAGACAGGGAGCCATAAAAAAAACAGGGCTAAAAAAGGCAATTCTCAAATGACGGGTAATTCAAAATCCGTAAACAGCTCCTTTAAGGATATATATCGGGAAGATGAACTCCCTAAAAGAATTTCCAACAAATACACTATATGCTCCTGCCTTCATTATACTGACACTAAACAGGTCTATATTCTAAAAGATTATAATAATAATAAATCGCTTTTAAAATGCAGAAGTGGCCAGGATGCGCTTCTTTCTAAAAATGAATATAATACCCTGAAGCTGCTTGAGGGCGAGTATGTACCAAAAGTTTCTTCATTTTTTGAGGAAGATGAAAAAACTTATCTTATCAGAGAGTACATAGAGGGTGAAACCTTAGAGCAGGTAATCGAAAAGCACGGTGTGTATGAACCGGAGGCTGCCATAGCTGTTATGCTTGAGGTGTGTCACGGAATTGAATTTATGCATAATCAGGACACACCGATTGTTCATCGTGACATAAAGCCTCAAAATATCATAGTCACCAAGGATAATAAATACAAATTTATTGATATGGATACTGCACGTGAGTTTAAAGACGAAAACACCTATGACACTATATTTATGGGAACACGGGCAACTGCGGCACCGGAACAGTTTGGCTTTAAGCAGACCAGTGTCCGTTCGGATATCTACAGCCTGGGTGTACTGTTTTTATATTTACTTACAGGTGATTACAGAGTTAAGGAGGAGGAGTGGAAAAAGCTTCCAAAGTCAGTCAGAAGAACTGTAGACAAATGCCTTGCTTTCGATCCTGATAACAGATATGGCTCGGTTGCATTACTTATAAAGGAATTAGAATGTCTGCGTAGATTTAAAAGACAACGAAAAACAATGTTCTTTTATATGGCAGCAGTATTATGCCTTATAATTACCTCAACATTTTTTATAAGAAGGGGTATAAAAAGATACAGATTTGAGCATGAAACCGTAAAATTCACAAATCCGCGTATAGAAAGGGCAGTGAGAGAAAGTCTTAATATTGATGATGATGTGATATTAAAACCGGTCGATCTGGAAAATATCACCATGATTATACTATGCGGTGACAGGGTATTTACAAGCTGGGAGGAGCATATGGAATATCATGATTTGTATTATTCGGACTTCAATAATGAAGAGCTCGAAAAGGATACATTTGATTATTCCGACTTAAAATATTTTCCTAATTTAAAAACTCTGGTACTTGATAATCAGGGTATATCAGATTTGTCCATGATAAAGGGGCTTGACCTTGAACGGCTTTGTGTTGAAAAAAACCGGATATCAGATCTTTCGGGGCTGGAAAAACAAAAAAATCTCACATATTTAAATGTATGTGATAATCCTATAGAATCCATAGATGAGCTTTCTTCCTTAAAAAGTCTTGAAAGTTTAAATGTGATGAACACCGGTGTGACAGATATAAGCAGTCTTAATGCTGCAGGACTTAGAGAGTTAAAGTGTGCATTCTGCAATGTGACGGATTATTCTGTATTGCCGTCCTTAACTCATCTTAGCACGCTTCAGATAAGTCATGCGGATAAAGAGACTATAGCGTATATCAATACTCTTACGGATATGGATCTTTTATCACTTTATAGTAGTGAGATAGAGAGCTTTACTGAGCTTTCAAACCTTAAAAATGTATCCTGTATAGATATTGGCTCGAGTCCTGGTATCCGTGATCTGGAGGGAGTGGATGAGTTTCCGAGACTTACTTTTCTTGGAATAGCGGATACCAATATATCTGATATATCACAGCTTCCAAATGCTCCGGGTATAGAGCAGCTTGATATAACCTATACAAAGCTCGACAGCCTTGCACCGCTCTGTGATTGTAAAAGACTTGAGGTGTTGTTTATGGATTCGGGAAAAGAGGCAGAGCTTGGCAGATACGATATATCCGACAGAGTTGAAGTGAGTATAAATTATTAAAAGTTCGCTGACCGCGTACCAAATTTTAATTTTTCTATGATAAATTACTGTATTTAGGTGTCTTGTGGCACCGTATATTTATTGTAGAAAAGGAGGAAATAATTTATGGTTTGCAGTCGAAGGACTTTAAAATCAAGGCACCCGTTGAAACGCTTTGGGGCGTTTATTATGGGTGCTGTTTTAATTTTGGGATTTAGCCCGACCGGTGAGATATCATCCCTTACAGAGGAAGAGTTTAATGTTACAAATGCGGTACTCATTGTCAATTCAGAGGGTAAACTTGATACTGAAAACAGCTCTGTAGCTGATACCGTAAGTATTGATTATGAAGAGGATGGAATTGTTTTTCTGGCATATGATTCAACTAATGAAGTTTATGTTCCTTGTGAAGAAGACAGCGAGGACTGGGTTATTGTTTTTGATGCAACAGATGAAGCGACGGTAATCGGTCTTAGAAATTTCAAGTATCAGGGTGCAGATTCGCCATTTAATCTGTATGATTATTTCGGTGATGTAGTAATTTCTCTTGAGGGAGATAATGAAATCGTAATGACCGACTGCGATGGTCTTGAAACTCAGGGAAGCCTTATATTTGCCGGTGAGGGCGACCTCAATATAGAAAATAAAAATCCTGCTTCACATGATGAGGAAGATAATCCGATTATTGATGATGAAGGTAATCCGGTTGTACCTGCTGCATTATTTGTAGGTTTGGCAGCATCAGAAGAAACAGTATTTGTAAATGAATGTACGGGAATCATAACCTGTAAGGCTGAGGGAAATTTTGATTTCAATCTTGGCAATTTAACTATCCCGCAGGTTATAAATAAAGGAAATGTAAACGGTCGCGGAACTATACCCGGAGTCGATGAATTTACAAATCTTGTTCCGTATACAACAACTTATACCGAGCCGGAACGTGCAGGCTATGAAATGAAGGGAAAGGCATATTATTATTGTGATGACGATAACCTGATGTGGCCGAATAATATATTCGGAACCTTAGGTGATGGAATCTGGCGTTATGTAGGCGAGTATGACGAAGATGGAGCACCTATTCCTTCAAATGATATGTATCAGAATTATATGGTCAACAAACGTGGTATATGGCTTACCATGGACTTTGATAACCAATATGCATTTTTGGTATATGGTACAACCGCTGAGAAAGATGCGCTTCCTACACCTGATGATATAGTCAGTGTTCAGGATTCGGAGGAAGAACATACATTTAATACAGATCTTTACTGGGCACTTATGGTAGAGGGTTCTATGACTATAAATGGTAACATCACCGGTGAGCTTACACTTATGGAAAACTCATATCATATTGATATTGATGAGGAAACAGATGCTTTTGCGTATGACCGTGATGAAGATGGAAATATTTTATTTATGGATGACAGCACGGGCGCAAAGGCAGAAATAAACGGTGATGTAGGATTCTTGGCACTCAATAAGTCATACAAGGGAGATGCGTCCATAAACGGTAAGCTTATGGGTATATCGTATCAGGATGATGTAAATGTAAAGGATTATGAGCTTTGTGATTGCACTATATACGCCGCTTCAGCCAAGGCCGGACAGCTTGTTAAGGATGGCGAATTTACTCCGGGAACCATAGAGGTGTTAGAGGGTTACCAGGAGACTGCCGTATATGATGAGGAATTCTGTTATGTTATGACTGAAAGAGAGTTAGATGGTGAGGAAGTTGTCGGTACTACGGCTATCGTTGGTGACTCGGCACTTCTGGTAGATGTAACCAAGGAGGAGCTTCCTCCTGATACACATCCGCTTGTTCGTGAGCTTGATAAGGCAGATGAGAAAGCAGTACTTGATAAGCTTCCTGAGACAGACAATGCTTTAGTAATGGATATTGCTTTAATAGCTGAAAATACTGAGGAAATTGAACCTGAAGCACCGGTAAATCTTTATTTTGATAATTTGGGAGATTTTGAAAATCCTGTTGTGTATCATATAAAGGATGATGGTACTGCAGAAAAGGTATATACACATGAGGGAAGCTTTGACGGAAGTCTTAAGGTGCCTGTTGAAAGCTTTTCTGTATACGTGGTGGCAGAGGAAACTATCGAGGAAAAACCTGAAGAGCCTGAGGAGCCGGAAAAACCTGAAGAGCCTAAGGAACCTGAGACACCTGCGAAAACATCAACCGGAACGGTATCATCTGAGGGTATACTTGTATTAAAGGACAGCCCTTCAATCGTTGCCGGAATGGTTCATGCCAAGAGTGATGCAAATGATGATGTGGAATTCAAGTGGGTTGCGTGTGAAGAAAATACACCTGATAAATGGTTTGAGATAAGTCCATGGACTAAGAATAATGAATGGCTTAACTGGACACCTGATGAGGCAGGTAATTATGTTATTGTATGTCAGGCAAGAATTGTCGGAAACGAAGAAAAGTCTCTTATTTCCAAGTCTGTAGGTGTTGTTTACAGCAAGCACGTTATAAAGGATATCTGTCAGATACCTTATGAGGATGGATATCTTATCGGTTTTGAGTCTACTCAAAATCCTAATCAGTCATATCAGTATGAGATGCTCGTTATGGATTTGACACTTTTTGCATCGGGTAATCCAAACTGCTGGATATTAAGTACCGGCAGAGCAACCGTATCCGAAGGCAATGCTATATGGATTACATGGAAGCCGGAGTATGGTTATTACCTTACACTCTTTAGAGTATATGACGGAAACGGCAGGCTGCTTGACCAGCAGTGCTACGGTTTTGCAAATGCGTACTGATATTATATAATTATTTCCTAAGAAAAGACGGGTTTTTGTTAAACCCGTCTTTTTTACACGTTACATAGGTGTAGGGAAGTTCAAGTCGGTTGACACTTATTCGATAAGTCGGGAAAATATATCTTCTCAACACAGTTTATGAAAGAATGGGCAAAAGAAAGAATTAATAGTTTTCTTTTTATCAAAAAAGTGATAAAATTATATAGTATAGTGTGTGATTTTATCTTTATTTAATTACATGTATGTGTGGTAATGAGTTAATTGTCTTTAGAGTATTTTAATATGTATAGGGGAGAAATATGTTAAAACAGGATGCGATAAGACAAAAAATTGTTATAGCGTTGGGCGTATTGACAACAACCATACTTCTTGCCGGAGTTGCTTGTTTATTTATTTTCAAAATGGATTTTGTCGGAAATGAATATGCGGAAACCAAGGATTTTAGTGAAGGATGGAGCTATAGTGATGGTGAAGCATGTGATCTGCTTGAGCTTGACTTTGATAAGCCCGGGATTATTGAGAGAGATGCCATAGCCGGGGAGATAGGCGGTAATTCACTTTGCTTTGAAACTACAAATCTTGTATTTTATGTTTATATGGATGATGAGCTGATATACGATTTCCATCCTGAACTCGGAGGACTCTACGGAGATTATTACGGAGAGTATATTCATACTGTAAAGCTGCCATCATTTAATGGCGTAAGAAGATTAAGGATTGAATTTTCGGCGTTAAGTACCGAGGGCAGATGGACACAGTTTAGGTATATGGAGGTCGGCGATTCATGGAGCTATGTTAAAAATGTAGTTATCACCTATGCGCCAAGATTTGCCATATGTTTCCTGATATTTATGTTTGGTGTGGTGTTGGTTGTATTTGGCATTACATTTGGAAGAACCAACATAGGAGCCATAGAGACAGTTTCTCTTGGTGTACTTGCAATGGTTTTGAGTGTGTGGACCAATGGAGGAACCAAGATATTTATGCTTCTAACCGGTAATTCGGCAGCGGTAAGGGCGGTGGAGCATTTTACACTTGTACTTCTTCCGATGCCTGCGCTTTCATTTACGGCATATCTTACGAGAAGCTTTAAAAATGTATTTATATGGACATCTGCGGCATTAACCTGTATCAATCTTGCGATGAACGTTATATTGGTTAGTACCGGTATGACGGATTATCATAATATTTTGATATATACCCATGTCAATATTCTTATAGGGTTTATTATAATTATTTATCTTATTATTAGCTCGATTAAAAGAAAGGTTTACGAAAGCAGCGGAGTTCTTACAATGCTTACGGCATTTATCGTGCTTATGATATCGGGCCTTCTTGATTTTGCCAATTACTATATGACAAAATCCATAGATACCGCAAGATTTACCAGAATCGGTTTGTTTATATTTGTTGCAATACTCGGTTTCCATGAGGTAAGAGAATCCATTCATATAAGTGAGAAGAGTCTGGATGCCGACGAGAAAAACCGCCTTGCACATATAGATGGTCTTACCGGACTATATAACCGTCTTGCTTTTAGCGAGCGCGAAGCCGTAATAGCCAAAAAGAAAAACGGCATGTGTGTATTTATTGAATTTGATGTTAATAATCTTAAAAAGGTTAATGATAATTATGGTCATACCGAGGGTGATAAGCACATTATCGGTGCAGCAAATGCAATAACCAAAAGCTTTGGACAGTATGGTGATATATACCGTGTAGGCGGTGATGAGTTTATCGGAATAATTGAAGGTTTTGAATGCGAGGCTATGGCTGCTGCAGCTTCCGAGGAGCTTATCAAAAATTATAACGCCTACAATGAAAAGAATAATCCTCCTGTCAAACTGGAGATAGCTTACGGATATGCATTATATGACTATGACAATGGCGACCCTGAACAGGCAGAGCGTATAGCAGATGACAGGATGTACGAATGCAAGCGTATATTAAAGCAGGGCGATGCCATTAAGGAGGCAATATCAAAAGCAGGGATTTAGAAAATGACAAGGTAATACGGCTTCCCGTAGGAATTGTCGATTATGTTGCAGTATAAAAGTAAGGAACACTGAAATAGTTACATGCAAAGCATGCTGATATTTAACGCTTTGCTTAGCAGCTTTTCAGTGTTCCTTACTTTTTATGCGTCAGCATAATTGATATGTTACGTGTATGAAAAGATAAATGATGGGGACATACATGTCAATTTTTTATTGACTTAATGAGTTAGTTATGTCAAACTAACATTGATATTTATATGTGTTTTTTGGAGGGTAACCTGTATGTATATTGAAATTAAGGATGCTGTAAAAAAATATGGCGAAGGTGAAAATGAGATTTTTGCTATGGATGGAGTTAATCTTGACATTTCTGAGCATGAGATTTGTGTGATTTTGGGACCGTCAGGTTCGGGTAAATCCACACTTTTAAATATGCTTGGAGGGATAGATACTCTTACTTCGGGAAGTATTGTTGTAAATGGCAGGGATATTTCCGGGATGAATAAAAAAGAGCTTACCGCGTATAGAAGAAGCGATATAGGATTTATATTTCAGTCTTATAATCTGATTCAGGACCTTACGGTTAAAGAAAATATTCAGACTGTTGCGGATATTTCAGGGGAGCCGCTTGATATAGATGAGCTTTTGGAGTCACTTTCACTTACAAAGTATAAGGATCATTTTCCGTCGGAGCTTTCAGGTGTTCAGCAGCAGAGAACTGCCATAGCAAGAGCACTTGTGAAAAATCCGGCGATTTTGTTATGTGATGAGCCGACAGGTGAAATTGATTCTAAGTCTTCACGAGATGTGCTTCGTATGCTTGATAAGGTCAATAACATTTATAAAACTACTGTTATTATCATCACCCATAATGAGGGTATTTCAAAGATGGCAGACAGGGTTATACGGATACACGATGGTAAGATCGTAAAAAATGTAATGAATGAATCAAGAACAAAGGTAGAGGATTTGGAGATTTAACTATGACACTAAATAAAAGGTATATACGAAATATTAAAAGTAATATTTCATTTTATATAAGTATAATTATTATCACTGCATTGGTGGTTTATATGTATGTTGCGATCTCGGCGGCTTACAGTAAGGAAAAGGCGTACCTTGATGATAATGCTGCGGCAGCTAACAGGGAAGAGGGACAGTTCACCTTATATAAGGATATGACCGATGAGGAACTTAGTGAATTTGAAAAAAGATGGAATGTAAGTGTCGAAAGACAGTTCTATGTTGATACTGATTTTGGGGATGGGGCGCAGATAAGAGTGCTTAATCCAAATGAAAAGGTCAACATGTATGTTTTGAGTAAGGGCAGCGATATCAAATCAGATAATGAGATTTTGGTAAGTGAGCTTTTTGCAAGGGAAAATGATATCGAAATCGGTGATGAAATATCTCTTTCATTAAAGGGGTTCAAAAAGACTTATACTGTTTGCGGTTACGCAATAAGATTTGACTATCTTTTTTGCCTTAAAAATGTAAATGATATATTTAGTATTTCTTCAGAATTTGGTATTGGTATTATGAACCGTAATGCATATAAAAATTTTACCAAAGAGGCGGATTTTGATATGGGAAGCTCTTATTATTCCATTGTTTACAATGAGGATAATGAGCGTGAAGTTAGAAAGGCACTTTATGATAATTATGCAACCGCGTCTTACACATCCGCTGATATAAATAACCGAATCCAGACACCAAACGATCAGTTGAATGAGCTTGGTTCCATGGTCGGTGTTATACTTCCGGTTTCGATTTTTCTGGTAGTCATGCTTATGGCGGTTATACTTGGCAGAAAGGTAAAAAACGAGAGAAAGATGATAGGTATACTCAATGCACTTGGCATGACCAAATTTGAGCTGGCAAGGCATTATAGCATATTTGGACTGATACCGGGACTTGTCGGAAGTCTTATAGGAACTGTTCTTGGAAATGCAACCACAAAAAATGTAATGGATTTGATGATTGAAAATAAGCTTGAGCCCTTTAATATATCATTTAGTTCCAGTATAAGCAGTAATCTTATAGCTGTTGGCTTGCCGACTCTTTGTTATACGGTGGCGGTATTTATAACAGCGATAATTACAATAAAAGGAAATGCGATTGAGCTTATTAAGGGCAGCGGAAAGTCTGCTATACATAAGAAATTCAGATTTCCAAAGAGCAAAATGTCCTTTAGAACCAAGTATAAAATCCGTGCTGTGCTTGGTAATCCGGGAAGGACGCTCACACTTTTGGGTGGACTTGCGATAGGCGGAATTGTACTTACATTTATGCTTGCCTGTGTGGATTCACTTGAATACTATGTTGACGAAAGTGTGGATTCTATAGGAAACTTTGAATACGAATATTATCTCAATACGATGATGGTGGAGCCGGATGGAGAGGATATCCTTTCTGAAAATTCTGCCGGTTTTTTGGCGACATCCTTGGCGGCAGCGGATAAAAATGATATTGTTACGCTTATGGGTATTGATGATACAACATATCTTAATATTAAAACAAAAAACGGAAAAGAGCTTATAACAGAGGATGATAAATATTATATTTCCAGTATGGGAGCTATGCTCTATGATGTTGAAAAGGGTGACAGACTGGTTTTATATGATATCAATTCCCTTACTGAATATACAATTATTATAGATGATATATTTGAAAATGGCTCGCAGAATCTTATCGTTACATCAAATGCCTCACTTATTAAGCTATTGAATTTTGAAGAAAGTCTTGGAATTGGCGCGGATAAGGTAAAGGTTTATAACGGACTTATGTCCGATAAGGAACTTTCTCTTGATGAAAGTATCATTTTAAAAAAGGTAATTCGTGAAGATATAAAAAAGCAGCTTGATGAAAATATTCTTAAGAGTATGAAGAGTATGCTTTGGTTTGTGCTGCTTTTGGGAGCAGGTGTGATGGTTATGATTATCTTCCTTATGGTAAATGTGCTTTTATCCGAGAGTACGGTAAACATTTCCATGCTTAAGGTACTTGGATATAACGACGGAGAGATTAATTCCATAATTACGCATATTTATCATGTGATAGTCTTAATAGGTTCGCTGCTTGGTCTTTGGCTTGGTTACTGGGTTAATGGGTATAATTTCAGGCAAAGTACGTCGGTCTATAACTGCTATGTCAAAAACGTTATGAATCCTTCATCAGTTATGATTTACCTTGCAATCGCCGTTGCGAGCTACGGACTATCTTTATTCCTGCTTGGTAAAAAAGTCAAAAAGGTCAGCATGGTCGAAAGTTTAAAGGATACGAGGGCATAACCATTCCAAACTCCGGTTTATCGCAGAGAGTGGGTATCTTGTTATCACCTATACAAGACTCACACCATTTTAAGTTTACTATACGAAAAGTATATGAATAAGGCTGATACACAACTATCCAGCAATTTGTGAAATCAATAAGCTCAAATCCTTTATAGGTGCTAAAAATCGAAAACTCGCTTCGCTCAGACAGTTCGATTTTTTTAACGCACCTATTTTGGATTCTCGCTTTTGATTTTACACAAATTGGGATAACTGTTGTTGTATCAGCCTTTTCATATACTTTTCTTAATCTAAATTATCAGGGTTTGTGTCATGTATAGGTGATAACAGGATACCTGTAGCTTAAAACCGCGCTATATAGCGCGGTTTCAAGCTATGAAAGCATAATTGATTAATATTAAAAATAGATTGTGGCTAACAGAACACAAGAAAATGCCCCGATTTATAGCCATAATCAAGTAACTTCCGGAAGAATAAGCAGATTGTGGCTAACAGAACATGGTAAAACGCCCCAATTTATAGCCATATGTTTAAAATCACAAGAAATAAGAAGTATATAAATATAAACACATATTCATCAAGCATATCCAGCCGGTCCTTGGTCGATAAATCAGAATTTGTTACCGGTTTAGGAAAAATTAAAGCAACAAAATAAGACAAACTG
>JAFUEG010000121.1 GCA_017464045.1 Lachnospiraceae bacterium | reverse complement strand
GATTTTACCTTTAACCGGCACCTTCTTAAAATCATAATCAATAAACAGGTCCGTTACGGCGGTAAAACCACCTCTGTCACGAACAGAATCAAATACTGTATAATCAAGAGTTTCCGTAACAATATCATCAGAACTTTCAGGGCCATAGGTCAATGCGGCAACATTATATTGTCCGTTTTCAAGATATCCGTCAAAACCCGAAACCTGCTCGGAATTTGCTACCGGAATTTGGCTATAAAAATCTACTCTGCTTTTTCCAAAGTTATCATTAAAGAAAAACGAAATGTAATAACCGATATATGCAATTGAAAGCACAGTTACTACATAAGCAAATACCTGCTTAAATTTACGGCTCTTAATAAAAGCCCATATACATCTTCCGAGCACATCAACAGAAAGAGTCAAAAGAAAGCTCATAAGTATCGCCAAAAAAATCGCATGAAACATATTGCCTATCAGATTATTAGCGCATACAGAAAAAAATGTAACAAAGAAATACAGCTTACACCTCTTGCCCGCACCAAATAATATTTTAAGTACCAAATTAATCAGTCCGATTGAAAGAAGCATAATAATCGTCGTTACTAAAAACATAACCGGCCAAGGTAATTTATTATTAGTCATTCCGTCAAAGATCCAAAACATAAAAGCAACAGCCAAAAAAAGCTCCGCTATCATGCCGCACGCACGTCCAGTCTTCATAAACTCCCTTGCCGGTTCGGTTTTCCTTTTTATAAACCCAAACGGCTTCTTAATCCCCCGCCAAACCTTTCCAAAAAAACTCTTAACTTTCTTCATTCCTCAAATTCTCCCCACATCTTAACATTAATCCGATTTTTTTGTTAATATGATTTTTATAATATCATAAAACACAAAAAAACGGAACCCTCTCGGATTCCGCTTTTTGACATATGCTGAATTGTGTGTAGATAATTCGTATAAATGCACTAGGGAGACGAACTAATCAACACGTTATAATCATTTTAACAAATTAAATTTATTCGTCAATATTCCCCAAGGCTTTCGATTGTTTCACAGCAATTCAATCTTTTTCACTTGAGAAAACAAAGCTAAAATCAATTTTAACTTGTTTTTCAAAACCACTATATTTTACTCTGTGTAATACAGTGACAGGCTCCTTGACACACTTTATAGGTACACGCAAATCTCGCTACCGCTCACGATTTGCTTTGCACCTAAAAGTGTGTCAAGATTCCTGTCGATATATCTCATTATCTAAAATTTTCCACGCGAACTACTATATCCACTACCGGATGAATGGGATATGGAACCTCCGCCTGAACTGCTTTGTCTTGGTGTCTTCTTGACATTACTGTACATAAACTGGTCTGTACACATGCTGAGGATTATACCCGCTGCTACACCTGCAGCCACTCCTCCTGCAACCTTACCGGTCACATTTCCTGCATTGTTTGCTATACCGGTCTGCATATCATTGCCACTCACATTGGAAGTTACAAGATAGCTTCTTGCTGCCGGCTGAGTATGTACACTCTTAAGAGTCGCTTTCTGACCACCCATTATAATAAGTGAAATCACAAATGCAATAAGTATGGATATAGGTACAGATGCAATTTTCTTCATCTTGTACTGCTTAAGATATTTCTCAACCAGATTTGCATACCCATCAAAAGCTGCATAATAATTACCATTATGTAAGTCATCTCCAATTGAATTAATTATATCAGTCCTTTTTGTTATATTAAAAATTTTTTGAGCACCTTTTTTCTTACTGGTGCTATGTGCAGTTATATCAAAAGGTCTATTTCCGGGTTCGCCATTCATTCCAAGAACAAGGCTAATTCCATTCTTAGTTTTTCCAATTCCAAAGCCGTTATCCTTAAAAAACTTATCAGCATATTCACCGGCATCTCCATTTCCAATCGATTCCTTAGTAACAATAATTACATCACACTTATATTTCTTACTTATCTTTTCAAGCTTATCTTCAAGCTGTTTTTCCTCACTGTCCGAAAGTAAGTCTGCGTCATCTGTTACTCTCGGTGTTCCGTTACTACTTGCCGCAAAGGTAGGTACGAAAGGAACAAAGACCAAAAAGATAAGAACCAATAAAGCTAAAAATCTCTTCTTCATCCTTCCACCTCCTTAAAACAGTACAAACAGCGATATACATGTAAATATCGCACCAAGAATAGCTGTCCATGCAAAGAGACCCTTCTTATAAGCACTCTTATCGCAAGGAAGATCACCTACAAATTTACCTGTCTGCCCATTCATGGCAAAGTAATAATGCTCACCATTCCACGTAGTATTTAAAAGCCATACAGGATAAAGTGCATACTTTGTAACACCTTCCTTGATACGCACATTGTTGCTTGCTGTTGTTACGGAAGAATATCCGTTTACAGACTCCCTCATAACATCCTCGGCGCTCTGCTTTATACGCTGGTTGGCTCTGGCTATACTCTGCTCTGCAGTTACATCATACTTATCAGCCAAAAATCCTGACAGATAAGCCGACTGGAATGTAACAGCTTCATTGAAATCAAACGGCTCTATAGATTCCATAAGACTGTCTTCCATCTGGGTTGAACCGTCAACCGGAACTCTTCTGAACGAAAGGTCTGCACGCCTCTTCAAAAGATAGTGTTCAGTCTTGGTATAATTGAAGCTGCTGTCACTCCAATGCTTTTCTTTGGTTGCATTGAAGCTCATATCAGCATCTACATCTGCATCAAATAACCAAAACGGAACATAGATACCCTTTATCTCATCTATATGATTCTGATCTTTAAATACCTTAGGCAAAAGCTTTTTACCTTGAAGATGCTTGTTAAGCGCAGCCTTGGCTGCATTTTTATCAAGTTTAAACGGTATAACATAGTCAGGCTTAAGCGCTCCCTGAAACTGTCCGGTCATAACTACCGGGCTGTCACAATACGGACACTTGGTCGCTCCGACATTTTCATCAACTATTATCTCTCCGCCGCAGGAATTACAGGAGTAAACTCTAATGCCGTCAGTTTCACCCGGTACCCAGTCCTGTCCTGCCTTATTGCCCCATTCCATCTCAGATTGCGGCTGATTAAGAACCTCGTCTCTTTCCTTAAGAGCCTCCATATCAAAAACGGAATCACAATAAGGACATTTCATCTGCTGGGTAACACTGTCAAACTGAATTTTACCTCCACAGGCGGGGCAGTTATATTCTATTAAACCTGCCATAATCTACCTCCATAGACAAAATCTATCTATTACAACAAATCATACCTGTTATAAAGATTTGGTAATTGCAGGATTCCCCACAATTACCAAACCATAATTTCAATATAATTATTACTAAAATGACATCATTAAAGCTTTAACAAATGTAGCTCTTACTGTATATCATTATCATCAAATGGATCGCCGCACTGTGGACAGAACTTAGGTGGGTTCTTAGGATCCTCAGGCTCCCAACCACACTTATCACACTTGTAAAGTGGAGCTCCTGCCGGCTTTGGCTTGCCACAATTCTGACAGAATTTACCCTTATTAACAGTACCGCACTCACAACTCCATCCGTCTGCTGAAGGTGCAGGTATAGGTTTAGCCTTACCACACTCGCTACAGAACTTTGCAGTATTTACAGCGCCGCATTCGCAAGTCCAGCTGTCACCTGCAGGTGCCTGAGCCTGTGGCTGAGGTGCTGCCTGTGCCTGCTGCTGTTGCATCATCTGTTGCTGCTGCATCTGCTGTTGCTGCATCATCTGCTGCTGTTGTCCACCTGCATAAAGAGCCTGTGGATTAAATCCTCCTGCGTTCTGAGCCATATTCATACCCATAAAGCCCATCATAGCTCCACCCTGATTGGAAGCGGCTGCCTTCATAGCATCTGCCTGTGCCCCAACAAGAGTAGCTGCTGCCATAGTCTGACTCTGAAGCATACCAGTCTTTTGAGCCTCTTTGATAAGCTGCTGATCCTCTTCCGGTAAAGTCATAGGGTTAAATGCTACGGATACTATCTCAATACCTCTCAACTGAGCCCATTTCTCACTGAGCTGATTGTTAAGAATCTGAACCATCTCATCCTTATGAGCTGAAATCTGGTTAGGTC
>JAFUEG010000002.1 GCA_017464045.1 Lachnospiraceae bacterium | reverse complement strand
CGTGAAAATGCACCTTTTACCTTTGGACTGCTTATCATAGAAAAAATAATAATCCTTACTCTTGCGGCTTATGCGGTAGTAAACATTACCAAGATAAAGAACTATACCAAAAGCCTGGCAGAGGGCAATACCGATGACGAGCTTTCCACCGAGCATATGCACGGAGAGTTTCTTGAGTATGCCAAGGATTTGGGACATGTAAATGACGGAATCAAGGCGGCGGTTGAGAACCAGATGAAGAGTGAGATGATGAAGACAGAGCTTATCACCAATGTATCTCACGACATCAAGACACCGCTTACCTCCATAATAAATTATGTGGATTTGCTTGAAAAGGAAAACATAGATAACGATAAGGCAAAGGAATATCTGGAGGTTTTAAACAGGCAGTCCCAGAGATTAAAGAAGCTTATCATTGACCTGATAGATGCTTCCAAAGCCTCTACCGGAAATGTGGATGTGAATCTGGAAAAACTTGATTTAAGTATCATACTTACCCAGCTTAACGGTGAGTATGAAGAACAGTTTGAAGAAAAGAAGCTTAAGCTTGTAGTTAGCAACAAGGCTTCCGACACTCACATCATGGCAGACGGAAGACAAATATACAGGGTGTTTGATAACCTGTTTATTAATATCAAAAAATATGCCCAGGATAATACAAGGGTGTACATTGATATAACCGATGAAGGCGATAAGCTCGGTGTATCAATGAAAAATATCTCAAAGGAGGAACTCAATATAACCGGCGAAGAACTGATGGAACGATTTACAAGAGGTGACCGCTCACGTAACACCGAAGGCAGCGGACTTGGACTTTCCATCGCAAAATGTCTGATTGAACTCCATAATGGAATGATAAAAATTATGGTAGATGGTGATTTGTTTAAAGTGGAATTGCTGATACCGAAAGCGTAGCGTGTCACAGGGCGTGAGTCTTGTCACATATGACATATAAGAAAATCAGGTAGATGTTACAACTGACCAACAATTTGTAAAATCAGAGCACTCATACTTTCTTGATTTTGCACAAAACCAATAAACTCACTTCGCTCAAACATATTGGTTTTATACGTGCAAAATCAATTCAAGTATTCGTTGCTGATTTTATACAAATTGGGTCAAATGTTGTAACATCCACCTGATTTTCTTTATCTGTCATACTTATGTGACAAGACTCACGCCCTTGTGATACACTTTCTGTCTATGATATGATTATGGAAAAAAGAAAAAAATATTTAAAAATATGTAAAATATACTTGACAAATTTCATCTAATGGATTATTATTGCCATATCAAGAGAACATGACACATGGATTTGATGTTTTATGGAATGTGTTTTTCCATAGATGAAAGGCAGGGAAAGAATATGGATTTTAAAGTCGGTTTTGTAGTAGGGTTTTTATTTGTCTTATTTTTTGTAATTATTTTTTCTGCATCCAGGATGAAAAAGAAAGGCCGCGGAGAGTATGATGAAAGACAGCAGCTTGTAAGAGGCAAGGGTTATAAGGCAGGTTTCTTTACAATGCTTGTATGCAATATGCTGATTCTTCTTTTAGCTAATGATGATGGAAGCATGAAGTATATTAATACGGATGTTGCGGTTATGATTTCAGCGTTTGTCGCTTTGATAGTTTTTGCTGTTTACTGCATCTTTAATGACGGATATTTCGGAGTGGTTGAAAATCCGAAGTCAACTATAATCGGATTATTTCTGATAGGTGTAGCAAATATGATTATCGGATTTTCAAATAGTGAAAGCTGGGTAGTTGACGGAAAGCTTTCTTTGGGAATTTTGAATTTTGCATGTGGAGTTACATTGTTTATTGTATCGTTAGCGGGAGTCATAAAGCTTGCGATTAATAAAAGAGAGGATGAGTAGCTTATGAAGAATCTTAAATTAAAGGCTGCCCGGACTATGAAGGATATGTCGCAGGAGGATCTTGCAAAAACCGTAGGGGTTTCAAGACAGACAATCAGTTCTATAGAAAAAGGCGATTACAATCCGACCATAAATCTCTGTATATCAATATGCAGGGCTTTAGATAAAACCTTAGATGAACTATTCTGGGAATAGAGGGAAAGGAGTATGTTATATGAAGCTTGAAGTAAAAGATATTAAAAAAAGCTTTGAAGGAAATGAAATCCTGCACGGAATTAATTTCGAGGTTGAGAGTGGAAAGGCACTCGGACTGCTTGGTAGAAATGGTGCAGGTAAGACGACAAGTATCAGAATTATCATGGATGTATTTCATGCTGATTCAGGGGAGGTGCTTCTTGACGGAGATAAGTTTAAACCGGACGGAAGAAAATTCGGATATCTTCCGGAGGAAAGAGGTCTTTATCCAAAGAGAGTTGTTAAGGAACAGCTTATCTATCTCGGTATGTTGAGAGGCCTTGGTAAAAAGGAGGCATCTGCCAATACAGAGAAGTGGTTAAAGAGACTCGGTGTTGATGAGTATACGGACAGGAAGCTTGATACCTTATCAAAAGGTAATCAACAGAAGGTTCAGCTTGCGGCAACTCTTGTAGGGGAGCCGGAGATAGTTATCCTCGATGAGCCGTTTTCGGGACTTGACCCTGTCAATTCACAGATACTTAAGGATGTAATAAGCGAGCTTATAGAGGAAGGCAGAATAGTAATTTTCTCAAGCCACCAGATGAGCTATGTTGAGGAGTTCTGTGAAAATATTGCGATTATCAATAAGGGTGAGGTTGTACTTAAGGGACATCTGGATGACATAAAGACAGAATACGGCAAGGGAAGGAAGAAACTTGCAGCTTCCAATATGAGTCTTGATGAGGTAAGAAATATACTTGAATCAAAGCTTTCATCTTTGGTCAGGGTGGAAAGAGTTTCCAAGCACCATGTTATATTCGAATGTAAGGGAACCACATCCGGATGGGATATACTGGAAGCTTTGAAGAAGGAAAATATTGAGATAAAATCCTTTGGTGATTACGAGCCTTCACTCAATGATATATTTGTAACCTGTGTAGGTGAGGAAGATGAGATTTCGGATGCAAAAAATGATGATAAGGAGGTGCAGGCATAATGAAGAAGTTTTTAACGGTATTAAAATTTGAGTTGGATAATTATTTTAAGTCAAAATCATTTATTATATCTACGATTTTGCTTTGCATTTTATCGGCAGGTATTATGTTTGCTCCGCGTGTTGTCGATTCATTTAAGTCGGACAGCGATGAGGAAGAAGAGGAAAAGGAAATTGATCCGGATGATATAGTTCATTATGGTATATGCGGTGATGTTGATCTCATAGACCTTGATGCATTACAGGATTATTTTTATGGATCTGAATTTAAGGTTTATGACAGCGTTGAAGCTATGAAGGCAGACATCAACGACAGTGAAGATTCTTTAGAGGCAGGCTATGAAATAAAATCATTGAAGGAATACAATTATTATGTGTACAATAAGTCGATGTTTGATGATTCGGCATCGCCGTTTTCAGAATATATGCTTATGTTAAATAAGATGAATTACTGTATTGAAAACGGACTTGATGTAGATGAGTTTATAGAGGTTGAAACTACACAGATTACAGCAAATGAAAATATTCTCGGTAAGGACAGTACAAATAACTACTGGTATTGCTATATACTGGTTATCGTAATATTTATGCTTATCATTATGTATGGTATGCAGGTTGCAAGCAGTGTTACCAATGAAAAGAGTAACCGTTCGATTGAGATTCTTGTAACCAGCACATCGACTACCGCAGTTTTATTTGGTAAGGTTTTTGCGAGTGTTATCACTTCCATCTTCCAGGTTGGACTTATAGGCTTGTCACTCCTTGGTTCATACCAGATCAATAAGGATTTCTGGGGCGGTGGTATAGCAATGTTCCTTGATATACCGACAGATGTTCTTATAACCTTCGCGGTATTTGGAATAGGCGGATTTATCCTCTATGCATTCCTTTACGGTGCACTCGGGGCTCTCGTTTCCAAGATTGAGGATCTTAACAAGACAGCAGGTACTGCACAGATGATTATCATGATTGTTTATTTCGTAGTGCTTATCAATCTTACAAATGTAGACGGAATTATCATAAAGGTTTGTTCCTTCCTTCCGATAAGTTCTTACAGCGCAATGTTTGCAAGAGTTGCCATGGGTAATGTGGCAATGTGGGAGATTGTGCTTTCGGCAGTTATCCTTTATGCATCGGTTATCCTTGTGGGTATAATAGGAGGAAAGATTTTCAGAAATTCAACCTTAAGATATGGAAATCCTATCAAGCTTTCCAATGCACTTAAGGGACTTAAGAAGAACAATTAAACTCCGGTTTATCGGGGCAAGAGACAATTATAGAACAGAGCATTAAATGGGCAAGTTATCTGAGCGAATGCATAATCATTGGTTTACCTATAAGACGACAACGCATTGCTTATTTTATAGGTAAAATTAATGATTATCAATCTGATATAATTTGTAATTTACCTATAAGTATGCTAGATTTATCCAATCGTATAGGTAAAATATTCAATAATCTATCTGAAATAATAGTTAATTTACCTATAAATCTACCTTATTGCGTTTGACTTATAGGTAAATGTTCGAATCGCTAATCTGATATAGTTTATAAATTACCTATAAGCTCATTATATACTACTTGCTTTATAGGTAAAACAATCATTTGAAAGCGACAAGGTGCATGTCCATGTCATACATCACACGCAGTGTGTCGGCAGTTACACCCATGTCCTGCCGAACCTTGCCCCGATAAACCGGAGTTTAAATCCACCCACCGTCGAATTTGACAACCTCGCCGGTGAAGTAGGATGGCATTTCAAGGAGCCGGCTTATAAATAAGCCGGCTTCTTTGGCTGTAGCCATACGTCCGTATGGAATATCTTCACATAATGCAGTCTTATCTTCCAGCGTAAGTTCAATGTTCATGTCGGTATCGACTGCGCCAAATGCAATAGCATTTACAGATATGTTGCTTGGAGCAAGCTCCTTGGCAAGTGCTTTTGTAAAGCTGTTAATCGCTCCTTTTGTTGCGGAATAGCAGACCTCACAGGAAGCTCCGACAAGCCCCCAGACTGATGAGACATTTATGATACGACCGTTTTTTTCATGAATCATATGTGGCACGACTGCGTGGCAGGTGTTATAAACGGAGGTAAGATTGGTATCAAGCATTTTCTGCCAGTCCGCAGGGGTAACATCCGTAAATAATCCGATGGAAGCTATGCCGACATTGTTGATAAGAGTATCAATTTTACCGGATTTATTTATTATGGAAGAAACCATATCCGATACGAAATCATAGTCTGATACATCACCAGTAAAGGTCATAACTTGACAGTTGTTTTGCCTCATGGATGAAGCGGTTTCTTCTAATTTATCTGTGTTTTTTTTGCAACATATGCCGATTAAATCAAATTCTTTTGAAAGCTCTATGGCGCAGGCACGGCCGATACCACGTGATGCCCCTGTAATTAAAGCGGTTTTCATATATAAAATCTCCTGATATATTTATTTGTTTTTTCAATGGATTAATTATAGCATTATTATTAACAGTCAGCTATATTTTTTTGATTATATATCTAAAAGTAATTAAAAGTAAAACAGTTGAAAAAAACAACTAACTTTGTTATACTACAAAATACATACGGATGGAGGTTGATTTTGGATGAAAAAGCAAAGTGCCGCAGGGCTTTTTTTCTCAATACTGTTAAAAGCAATAGTTATATTACTTGGAGTTGCGATAGTTGTATTTGGAATATTTTTTATTATAAAAGTCTTAAAGACTGATAATCCTGCTTCAAATCCTACCACAACGGTAAGTGATAATGTGCTTACAGAGGCAGGCGCACATGATGATTTATTATATGAGACGACCGTTGCTTCAACAGAGGCGACTACAGAGTTTGAACAGACATCGGTGACCCCGTATAACTCAAATATACTTGTGCTTAACAGCACAGAAACCACGGGACTTGCAGGCAGATGGTGTGAGAAATTTAATGGTTACGGATATTCAAATACTATGGCTTCCGATTATAGTATTCCACAGGAAACAACCCGTATTGTTGCCAAGAGAGAAGACTTAGGTCAGGACTTTATACAATATTTTAATGGCGCAAGCTATGAGGTCGGTGAAGTGACGGAAGGCGTATCAATCGACACCGATGATTATGATGTTGTTATTATAATCGGAACAGCTGATGATGACAGTCAGTAAGACCGGAAATATCGGACGATAACATAGAAATATTTGATTATTTTCTCTGTTTGTATATGAATATTTTTATAATGAATTCCTCATAATTAGTTTATGAGGAATTTATTGTTTGTAGATAAGGAAATTCAAAAATTAAATAGTGATGTGAAAAGGCTTAGCAGAAATGTCTTGTTCAAACAATATATTAAAATAACCTTTGGAGCATTTCTTATGGCTGACGCATTGGTATTATATTTCAACCAGCTCGAGATTGTGGTGGGCGGTGTTACCGGTATTGCCGTAATACTTTATAACACACTTGGGATTCCTATGTGGATTGTTAATACTCTGATTAATATTCCGTTATTCATAATAGGTTATAAGGAGTTTGATAAAAGTGTATTTGTCAAGACGATATATGGTACAGTATGTCTGTCTTTTTTTCTGGCGGTTGTACCTGCTGTTAATTTCAAGACCGGAAGCTTCGCAGTTGATGTGTTCATCGGGGCGTTTCTTATGGGATTTGGACTTGGCATAATATTGAGCTCTGATGCCTCATCAGGCGGAGTGGATATGCTTTCAACCATGATAAGTAAAAAGATAAGATATGTAACTATTCCACAGGTTATGCTTGTTATAGATGCCGTAATAATTCTTTGTGCCATTAGATTTTTTGGAGTTGTTAAAGGGATATATGCAATAATTGCTCTGATTATTGAAACAAGGATGTCTGATTACGTTATAAAGGGATTTAAGCGGTCGAAGCTTATATATATTATTTCATCATCTTATGAAGATATTGCCGATTATATCTTTAAGACAATCGGAAGAGGAGTGACTTTCATAGATGTAGTCGGAGGATATACTAATGAAAGTAAAAAAATGATGATGTGTGTCGCATCAGGTCGTGAGTTGGTAAAAATCAAGCAGTTTGTAGGTTTGGTAGACTCGAAATCGCTATGCTTTGTAGGAGATATCAGTGAGGCTTTTGGTGAAGGTTTCACAAAACTGGGATAGTTTATATAGTTATTTCTTTGTTAAATTTATATAAAAACTTGGCCATTTTTTTTTCAATATACAAAATACACAATATTTTTGAAAGTTATTTGTTAAATAGTAATATAGTTTTTAATTGTGAACTGATGTAAAATCTGAATATCGTGAGTCAGAAAATTTAGCTAATCTAAGGAGGAAAAATTAAATGGCTAGTTTATCACTTAAGAATATTTA
>JAFUEG010000120.1 GCA_017464045.1 Lachnospiraceae bacterium | reverse complement strand
TGGATGCTAAGATTCTTGTATCAGGCGGACGTGGAGTTGGTTCACCTGAGAACTTCAAGCTTCTTGAGGATTTGGCAGAGGCTATCGGCGGACAGGTTTCATGTTCACGTGCCGTTGTTGATTCAGGCTGGAAGCCAAAGGAACTTCAGGTTGGTCAGACAGGTAAGACTGTTCGTCCAAATGTTTATTTTGCAATCGGTATCTCAGGTGCTATTCAGCACGTTGCAGGTATGGAGGAGTCTGATATCATCATCGCAATCAACAAGGATGAGGATGCTCCAATCTTTGATGTAGCTGACTACGGCGTAGTTGGTGACCTCAACAAGATTGTACCGGCACTTACTGAGGCAATCAAAGCAGAGATAGCTAACAAATAAGCTATGTGCGCGATACGGTCATCAAGCGTGCACTGTGCTTGCACAAGTGCACATTTGATGACCAACGTGACATCGAGTAGGGGAAATCCCCTACTCGATTCATTTGGGTACACCAAGTGGGATGATGAGTCCGCCACACTTGGTAATCCGTAAAATGAATGGATATAAAAAGGCAGTTTTATCAACTTGCCATCAATTTGTGAAATCAGAAAGCTCGGATTCTTTAGGATTTGCACGAAACTGACAACTCGCTTCGCTCAAACAAGTCAGTTTCTGAGCAATCCTATGCGAACCACTCACTTCTGATTTTACACAAATCGGGCAAAATGTTGATTAAACTGCCTTTTTAATTCACTTCATTTTTTTACGAATTACCAAGTGTGGCGGACTCATTCCGCACTTCGTGCGGATGAACATAGCTGATATAGTTTTATAATTGATAAAATGAAATTTTTGTTTATATCTGATTGGAGAGGGATGTGTCTTCGAAATATAGTTCTAAGGCTTCTTTTAGATTGGTTTGTGCTTCGAGTATTGTTTTTCCTTGTGATGTAACATTTGTGACTGTGTCAGTTGCAATATACCATGGTTCTTCGTACGATAATAATATTTTCCGCAAGGTTTTTTTGTTTTTCTTTTTCCCGTACAATGATAGTAAAATTGGCACAACAATAAGAAATATTATGCTTAATGGAAACCATATTAATATGGTCATGTAAGTGAAACAAAAGTCTATAATTTTTTCAATCAGTTCAGACATACAAATCCCGCCTTAATATGTTTTATAAAGAAAATTTTTTTTATATCCCCATATGTACTGATTATATCAAAAATCAGTAAGACAGGCAAATATAACGGTTGCTCTTGATGACATTACAGATGCTTTTGATGATTGATATGCGGTGTTGCTATCTTGACAATTACCCTATCATATAGCAAAATGTATAATACGAGGAAAGGTATCGCTGCGCTTGCGCAGGCGACACTTTGACGAGCAAAACCAAATTATAAAAAGGACGAGCAGGAATGATTAATAAGAGCGAGCATACAACGCTTTGTTATATAATTAAAGACAAAAAGATGCTTATGATGCTTCGGAATAAGAAGGAGCAGGATGTAAATGAGGGTAAGTGGATAGGTGTCGGCGGTCATTTTGAATTCGGAGAAAGTCCTGATGAATGTCTGTTAAGAGAAGTAAATGAGGAGACAGGGCTTAATCTTACCGAATACAGAGCAAGAGGAATTATAACATTCTGTTATGGAGATATAGTGGAGTATATGCATTTGTATACCGCAGATGAGTTTACAGGTGAATTGACAGATTGTGATGAGGGCGAGCTTAGCTGGATTGATATTGACAAGGTTATGGAACTTAATCTGTGGGAGGGCGACAGGATATTTCTTAAGCTTCTGATAGATGATGCACCTTTTTTCTCGCTAAAGCTTATATATGATGAGTCAGGAAAACTTGTGGAATATATAAAGAATTGAATGATTTTCTATTAAGAATTTTTCATACAAGCTTCAATTAAATATAAAAATAATAAAGGAGTAAGAAAATGTCTGACACGATAAAAAATTATAATTTCTATGGCTGGGAGAATGCGGGTGTTACGGCTGTGAATGATATATACAAGGGTATTAATACACCATACGATTTATATGACGTATTATCCGATATCTGGTGTGTAGAAACCTGTGCACCACGCTTGAGGGATGAATGGACACCTGAGAATAAGACTCTTGGACAGTGCTCGATTACGGCGTTTCTTGTACAGGATATATTCGGTGGAGAGGTATATGGTGTTCTAAGACCCGGCGGAAACTATCATTGCTATAACGTAGTGGGAGATAGGGTGTTTGATTTAACGAGTGAGCAGTTCAGTGACGAGGTGCTTAGCTATGAGGATAATCCCAAACAGTCAAGGAAGGTTCATTTTGCTAAGGAAGAAAAGAGACTAAGATATGAACAGCTTAAGGGAGAATTATTGAAGAAGACAGGTAAAAATGATTAGGAAGATTCGGAGGGAGCTATGCTTAGAGAAGTTACCATGGAGGATATCTCCGATGGCAGAACCTATGAATTGAATGATATGGTAAAGTGTGATACGGGAGATTGTAAGGATTGCCACAAATGCTGCATGGGAATGGGTAATTCAATAATTCTTGATCCTATTGATATAGTAAGGCTTAAAAATACATTGGGATTTAGTTTTGAAGAATTACTCAAAATGAATTATATTGAATTAAATATGGTAGATGGTTTGATTTTACCGAATATTAAAATGAATGAAAGCGATATGTGTTCGTTTTTGGATGAAAACGGAAGGTGCAGCGTACATAAAGACCGTCCCGGTATTTGTAGAATATTTCCACTTGGCAGAGTTTATGATGATAAGGGTTTTAAGTATTTTGTACAAAAGGGAGAATGTATTAAAGAGGCTAATCTCATCAAAATAAAGGTGAAAAAGTGGATTGATACTGAACAGGTGTCTCAGAACCAAGAATATATAATGAGGTGGCATTCTTTTATAAGATATATAGGTGACAGGATGTTAAAGCTTCGCAGCAGTGGCAGAGGAGAAATATTAAATGATATAGCTATGTATGTTTTAAATGAATTTTATGTAAAAGATTTTACATTGACAGATAGAGTTGTTGAAGAAAAACAAGATTACATAAATGATTTTTATGTTGTAATATTTGACAGGATAGATGAAGCATATAAAAGTATTGATACATTGAATTGATGATGGGAAAGCAGATCTCTATGAGAGGTCTGCTTTCATTTTTGATTTAAATACTGCGGATGATATTATTCCAAGAGCTGCAGCACATGCAATTACTATTATTATTGGAATTACGAATGTGCTGCCGGAAAAATCAAGCTTTACACAAGAACGTGCCGACTTAGTGCAATAGTAAAACGGAAGTGATTTACAGACTTTCAGCATAGCGCCTCCTGTTGAATCGGCATCAAAGAATATGCAGCCTAAGAAGGAGCTTAATGAAATAATTATCGAGCATAAACCCGGTGCTGATTTTTCATTAAACAAAGTACCGAATAAAAGTCCAAAACATATAAACATAATCGAGGATGGTATGAGTACAATAACAGATAAAATCATTCCGCCAATATTCATATCAACTCCCGTTATAAGCGAAATGATAAAGGAGGCTATGTATATTATTATGTTTTGAGCGAAGCTTATTATCAGCATAGGAAGTATATATCCTATGGTAAAATCAGATGAGTTCATGGGTGTTGCATACATTCTTACAAGGAATGAACCTGACCTGTCCTTAGTTACTGTAAGGGCAGTAAAGAGCATTACGAATGTCTGACCGAATACAGCAATTCCTGCTGACAGATTATCAATACGGAAAACTGTCATACCGGCTTGTTTAGGAATGCTCGAATTAACAACTGTCATTATTATAAGCATAACCAAAGGAAATGCGAGACAAAAGATATAGCTTAACGGGTCACGGAGTATTTCCTTTCTGTTTCTTGTTGAAAATGCTTTAATCTTATTCATCTTCTGACATCCCCCTTTCAGCTATGGCAACAAATGCTTCCTCAAGCCCCTTCTTGCCTGACAGTTTTTCTAAATCGGAAACTGTACCACATGCTCTGATTTTGCCTGAAATCATAATGGCAATGCGGTCTGACAGGTGCTCGGCTTCCTCCATATAGTGTGTTGTAAGAATGATTGTCATTTTTCCTTTTAAGCCTTCTATGGTATGCCAGAGTTCCCTTCTCGCAAGCACATCAAGTCCGAGAGTCGGCTCATCTAAGAATAAAACCTTAGGCTCGCTTATTAAAGCCATAGCTATAGAAAGCTTACGCTTCCAACCGCCCGACAGGGTTTTGGCTTTCTGGTTTTCAACTTCCGAAAGGTTAAATGTTTGAATGATATTATCAACCTTTTCTTTGATGGAAGCCTTATCAGTGTAATAAACAGATGCCATAAAATCTAAGTTTTCACGTACAGTAAGATTATCTGCAACGGCAGTATCCTGTGGTGAGATACCTATTATCTTTTTGATTTCATCCTTGTTGTCCTTACAGCTTTTGCCATTAACATAAGCCTCCCCCGACGTAGGAGTGGACAGGCAGGATAACATCCTGATGGTAGTTGTTTTTCCTGCACCGTTTACACCGAGCAACGAAAAAAGTTCCCCCTCACCAACTGTCAAATTAAGAGAATCAACAGCAGTTTTATCCTTATATTTTTTGGTCAGATTTTTTGTTTCGATAGCGTTCATATAATACCTCATATTTAATATCTCATCTATGGCTCAATATTATTGTTTGTAAAATGTTAATCTATGCAAGCATAATCGTAATTTTGCTCATTGTTTCATATATTTTCAAAAGAATTCTTCATGTTGATGAGTGCGATACCTTTGTCCTCGTCACCAAGAACTAAAATTGAATCCCCGGGATTTAAATTAAACACCTTTCTGCAACTCACAGGGAGAGTAATCTGCCCTTTATCATTTAGCTTACACATACCGAATATATGCTTGCCGTCTCTGTGTTCTTCTTCTTTTATTTTCCTAATAAGTATATCCACCGAAGTTCCGTACATATCTGCTAATTTTACACAGCTTTCTATATCCGGGAGCGATTCTCCCTTTTCCCATTTCGCCACAGCCTGACGGGATACACCTAATTTTTCGGCAATTTCTTCTTGTGAATAGCCGTTTTGTTTTCTTAACATTTTTAATTTGCTATATTGAATATCCATTTTTATCACCTCATAATGCTATTTAAGCATTCTTAAAATGTAATGTCAATAAAACAAAATTAACATTAGTGTTATATTTGGTTGCATTTTAGGAAAATGTTATGATATTGCAACAAATTATTAAAAATCAGAAATGTTGTAATTAGTAATATAAATAAATGTTTATATGGATAGTGGTCGGTTAGAGGGCATGGTATACTTTAATTGGTTGCCAACTTAACACCGGCACGATAAGAAGCAGGCAGTTATGCAACATGCAATCAAATTGTTGCAATAACTGCCTGCTTCTTATCATGCCTGAACAAATAATAGCCATTAGAGCATACCGCCCTCTAACCGACACGCTGCGCGTATTTAAGATTTGTAAATGCGATAGGCATACAATACTGTTGACACTTTTTTAAATACACGATATCATTCTGATTAGATACCATAGAAATGTTATATATATCCAATAAAAATGATATATTATATGTAAAAGATTACCTGTCACGGAACTAATACCATAGGAGAGAAAAGATGATAAAGAAAATAATAAGAGCCACAACTTCTTTAACAATAATATGCATACTTTGTTTTTTAATAAAATCACCCGACACTTTAGT
>JAFUEG010000119.1 GCA_017464045.1 Lachnospiraceae bacterium | reverse complement strand
TTGCTGTTGAACACATACTTCCCGGCTCCAAGCTTAAAAGGGATGAGGTTATTGAAGATACACCTATAGAGGAGGCTGTTGAGATAATTCCGGAAAAGGAGTATGATAAGCTTGTTGAGTTAACTGAAGAGCAGTATCTTTACAAAGCTTTGATGGAACACTTTGAAGGCAACGAAACGGCTGTTCTTGGCGTTATGTGCAATATCAGAGCCGAATCACATTTTGAAGCGGGAAATCTTGAAGACTATAATAACGACATATGGGATATAGATGATGTCTCTTATACTGAAAAGGTAAACAGAAAGACTATTAATAAAAAAGATTTCGCTGAATCAAGAAAAGATAATATGACCAACGGCTATTATAATGAATATGGTCAGTGGGTTAATCTTGATGGTGGATATGGGTTTGCACAGTATACTGCATATTCTAAAAAAGAGGAGCTATATCTTTTTGCTGAAAGGTGGTATGGACCGGGCGGAGAAGGAGAAGGTTATAAGTTCAATATAGGTGATCCGAAGATGCAGGCTGAATATATTGTATATTTACTCGAGTCTGATGATTTTTCTAAATTGGATAGTCTTATAAGAAATGCGGGAAGCATTGTTGATGCATGCTATTATTGGCTTAAGTATTATGAGATTCCTTACGACCCCTATTGTGACGACTATTACACATTAGCTTTTGAAAGGGCTGATAATGCAGAAGATATAAAGGAGAATTGTTCTGATGTTATGGAAAGCTTTAACGACCTGGAAACATATGACAATGAAATACAATAATATGAAAAAATATAAATTAATACAATTTTTTTGTTTGTTTCTTTTATGTACCATGCTTTGTGGATGTAATAGTAAAACACAGGAGAAAAAATATGAAAAGCTGAGTGATTTTAATGATACCGATGTTGCGATCGGTGTTGTAAATGGTTATATATTTGATGACATAGTATCAGAAAACTTACCGGATGCAGAGTTAAAATATTTTGATAACAGAGAAAATGCTTACAGAGCGCTTAATTCAGGAATTGTTGATGCGGTTGCTGATGATGAACCCATAATACGTGCCGCACTTCGTTCGACAGATGAAATAGCCATGATAGAAGGATATCTTGAAGCTTCGGAGTATGCTTTTGTTTTTACAAAGGATGAAAAAGGAGAAAAGCTTTCTTGTGAACTATCAGAGTATATAAAGATACTTAAAGAAAGCGGAGAATTAAAAGATCTTGATGATAAATGGTTTGGTAATCAAACTGACAATAAAAAAAGTGATGATATAGACACTCTGGAAGCAACAAACGGAACATTAAAGCTTGTATTTGAAGATAATAATATTCCTTTTTCATATATGTCTGCAGGTAAACCGGTTGGCTATGATATAGATATAGCTATCGGCTTTTGTCGTGAGTATGGCTATGGGCTTGATATATATGTTATGGATTTTCAAACTGTTCTTACAGGCACCGCCAAAGGAACATATGATATGGGCTGCGGATCGATAACAGTATCGGACGAAAGAAAGGAAGAGCTATATTTTTCCGAGCCTGATTATTCGGGTGGAGCCAGCTTATGTGTGGCTAAAACAGGTCATGAAAAACGACGTGATATCGTTTTTTTTAATGGAATTAAAAGAAACTTCAAAAGAGCTTTTATTGATAAACAAAGATATATTTTGTTTATAAAAGGAATAATAATCACTTTGTTTATTACAGCTTTTTCTATTGTTGTAGGTATTCCTTTTGGATTTCTTTTGTTTATATTGAGTCGCCGAAGTGGTATTATTAACAGAGCACTGTCAAAAGCTCTTGTATGGGTTTTGCATGGCATGCCGGCCATCATGCTTATAATGATCTTATATTATTCTTATTATATAGATATGTATAGGGGAGGCGTTATATCAGCAATTTTAGGATTTGGGCTCGTTTTTTCGGCATCTGTCTATAAAATAATTGAAAGATATGCAACCAAGGCGGATTCGGGAAAGGTTGAGAGAGATTACAGGCTTTATGCTTATGATACAAAAGAATTTTTTAATAAGCTATTTGGTTTGTATAAAAAAGATATGGTATATGATTTTTCGGATAAGGTTTCAACGCTTATTAAATCAACGGCTGTTGTCGGATATATAGCAGTTTATGATATGACGAAGATATTTGATGTAATACGAACACAAAGTCTTGAAATCGGTATACCATTATTATTTACTACACTTGCATATTTTATTATTATTAAGATTGTAAATGTAATTATTTGTCGGATTTTTGAAAGATAAAATATTAAGGGGATTAGAGAAATGGAAAATAAAAGAACTAATGATAATTTAAAAGAAAAAAAGGGAGCAGAGAGCAAGAGAGTAAGAGAAAGAAAGCTTAATCGTAAGCTTGCCAAGGTTGGATTGATCGTTTGTATAATACAGATAATAGTGAGTGCTGTATTTTTGTTTTATACCAACAAATTAAAGATTATACCACATTCGTATATGAGCATGATTGCTTTATGCTTGTTTTTACTTGCTTTATTCTTTATGCTTTTGCAGCTTTGGAAAATTACAGGTATTGCATCCACGTTTTTATCGGTTATTGTGAGTTCGGTACTTATGATAGGCTGCTTTTATGTTGATTTTACCTATGACAAGCTTAAAGCTATGTCTGGAGTTGATACCAAAATTGATAATGTTAACGTATATGTAAGAAATGAAGATGCCGCCAGTACGATAAATGATGCGCAGGCTTATCAATTCGGAATACTTACCGGGCTTGACAGGGATAATACCAATGCAATTATTAATAAAATTGAGACTCTTACAGGAAAAAAGCTTTCGATAACCGAATACGAGAGTGCGGATGAACTTATTAAAGCTCTTTATGATAACAGTACACAGGCTATTATCCTAAATGATGCATATATCGGATTTGTTAAGGGAACAGAAGGGTATGAGGATGTTGAAAGCAGAATAAGAGTTATTTATAATATGAGCTTTAAAACCGAGATTAAAACAGAAGAAAGTGTGCCTGAGGATTATCTTGTTAAGGATGAGAATGTATTTACTATATTGTTAAATGGTGTTGACACAAGAGGAAGTACTATTTCAAACAGTAACAGTGATACCAATATACTTATGACGGTCAATATGAATACACATCAGATTCTTATGATAAGCACACCGAGAGATTATTATGTACCTTTATCTATCTCAAACGGAGTTAGAGACAAGCTTACACATTCGGGGGCTTACGGAATAGATGTTACCATGGATACGCTTGAGATGTTATACGGAGTAAATGTCGATGATTATGTAAGAATTAATTTTGACGGATTTATAGATGTGATAGATGCGCTTGGAGGTATAACGGTTTATTCGGATTATGACTTTGTGGGCTTTGATAATGATGTAGTTAATATGACTTATCAATTCCGTCAAGGTTATAACGAGGTTAACGGTAAGCAGGCTCTTTTGTTTGCAAGGGAAAGACATGCATTTGCTTCAGGAGACAGACAGAGAGGTAAAAATCAGATGGCTGTTATAGAGGGCATAATTAATAAAGCAACCAGTCCGCAGATTCTTAAAAACTACTCAGGTATATGGAATGAGGTTTCTGGTTGCGTTGTTACAAGTATGTCTTACGATGAAATTGCTGATTTTGTAAGAAAACAGCTTGATGAGGGAATATCATGGGATATAGTAAAATATAGCGTAACAGGCTTGGATGCTATGTCACAGGCTTATTCTACTGGTAGTGCTCAGGTATATGTCATGATACCGGATGAGACTACTGTTGCTCAGGCAAAGGAGTACTTGAGACAGATCTATGCCGGTGAAATAGTTGTTATACCGGAGTAAGTAAAGGAGAAAAGAATATGGGCGATACAAGAAAAAAACAAAATAATGATAATATAAAAGTTAGAGATAAGGATATCCACGAGTCAAAGGTATTGAGAATTACTTACAGGGAGATAATAAGATGGATTGCCTTTATTATTGTTTTTGGCTTGTCGATTTTGGCATTTTTGAAATCAGATTCGGCTTCAAGGAGCATTTCATCAAATCCTGATTATAAAAGAGAGATATTGTTTGGAGTG
>JAFUEG010000118.1 GCA_017464045.1 Lachnospiraceae bacterium | reverse complement strand
AGAAGCAATACCCTTAAGCGGAAGATAGTAGTTCATCATTGAGAACATACCCTTCTTCATCTCTCCGCCATACCATGTATTGATGATTACCTGCTCACGGCTTGTAATGTTAAATACAACTGCAGTCTCTGAATTAAGACCTAACTCCTTGAAGTTCTCAACCTTAGCCTTTGAAGCATTGTAAACTACAAAGTCAGGCTCAAAGTTTTCAAGCTCTTCAGCAGTTGGCTTAATGAACATATTCTCTACGAAATGTGCCTGCCAAGCTACTTCCATGATGAAACGTACTGCCATACGTGTATCCTTGTTAGCACCGCAAAAAGCATCTACTACATAAAGCATCTTATCTGAAAGCTCCTTAATAGCTATTTCCTTAACTGCATCCCAAGCCTCTTTTGTTGCAGGATGATTATCATTCTTATATTCATCTGTAGTCCACCATACAGTATCCTTTGAATTATCATCAACAACTATGAACTTATCTTTAGGTGAACGTCCTGTATAAACACCTGTCATTACATTAACCGCATCAAGCTCAGTAAGCTGTCCCTTATCAAATCCTTCAAGGTCTGCCTTAGTTTCCTCTTCAAAAAGATACTCATATGAAGGATTATAAACTATTTCCTTGGCACCGGTTATGCCATACTTACTTAAATCAACATTTGCCATTTTGTCTTACCTCTTTTCTATAAATTTTAACGATATCATTAATACAAATCAATCGCTTAATAGTATAAATTCTAAGCCCAAATAAGTCAATAATTTCTTAAATTTTTTTTGAAGTCCTAATTGATATTTAATTGCAACACCTTTAAAGAGATAAATGATTCATACGCGCAGCGTGTCGGTTATATAGGGGTATAAATAATAAGAGGTACCGAAAAGTTGCTAAGCAAAGCGTTAAGCGTCAGCGTGCTTTGCGTGTAACTGTTTCGGTACCTCTTATTATTTATACCTGTCTATATAACCGACCTTGATTAGGATATACACTTATTTTGCATCACGTACATAGTCCTCTACCTTTTCGCGAAGAAGGTAGAACTGACAAGGACCTGCATCAAGAATAACCTTGTTAAATTCTTTCTCATCAAACTTATCACCAAGTTCCTCTTTTGCATAGTCTTTTAATCCTTCAAATTCAAGCCAGCCTGTGCAGTACATCTGATAGTTACCTGGTTCAGCAACTACATAATCCATAATATCCTGTGCAACCTCAGGTAAAAATCCATTATCGCTAAGGTACTTCTGAGTATCCTCTAAATCCCAGCCCTCGTAGTTTACGCCTATCTCTACACGTGCACTAACCAAAAGGTTGAGTTTATTATTGGCTGCTTCAAAGTCAGCATATGCAGAATTTTCATATTTATCGTAATAATAAAATGACTGCATTTCTACATAGGTTGCCCATCCCTCCTGATAGCCGTTAAAATCAAGCAAAGTTCTCATAGGTTCAGGGTCACTTGACAAAAAGTAAACGAACTGGTACATGTGTCCCGGAACACCTTCGTGTGCGAGCGTGCTCCAAAGTGACTGAGCGCTTGATGAACCCTGATTTATATAAATTGAATTATGCTCATAATCATCAAGCGGAGGTGTCATATAAAATGCAGGACTTACTATATTTTCCAAGGATTCATGAACAGGAGTAACCTTAAAATCTATATCAGGTATTTCCGGAAATTTATCATCAACCACATCCTCAAAGTATTCTATGGTCTCCTTATAGTCAAAATCCTCATAAACCCGTTCATCCTCAAGTGCTTCGTAATACTCCTGATAAGCTGTCGAATCGGCAAATAACTGTGCATAAAGCTCTGACATTGTTTTATCAATAGCATCATCAAGAAGCGCAATTACCTCCTCCGGTGTTTTATCCGTACCCGTTTTGCTTCTCAAAAGATATGCATAATATTCCTTACCACCATCAAAATAACAAAGCCCCAAATCATTGTTTCCTGTATTTTTTAATTCTTTAAAAGTATTCATTACATCCTTATATGTTGGGATAATATAATTAATCACATTGTCATGATTTCTCTGAATATAATCCTGTATTTCACTCTCAGAAAGCCCATCAAACTCCCTGATTCTATCTTCAAATGTTTCTATAAGCAGGTTTTCCTCCGGATTTGATATAAATTCAGAACACTGTCTTATAACTTCATTAGCACTGTTTGATGACATAAAGAAACCTTTTTGGGATTTTACTTTCTCAAAAGCAAGGCATTCATCAAAATATTCAGGAGTGAGTGTGAGCAAAGTAAGATAATCCTCTATATCCTGTCTGTCATAAAAAGTGTATTCAGCAAGGGCTATAGGCAGATTGCTCTGTATGCCGCTAGTATATGCAAAGGGCTCATAAAGATACATATAATCATATGATATAAGGCTTGTTTCCTGAACATCATATATTATATCATAAGTAAATTTCTGATCATCAGTAAGTAATGAATAGTCAAAATCATCTAACTCTTCTATACAATCAAGTGTATCCTGCTTTTCTTTTTCAAGACCTTCCTCGGTCATGTCGAGTTCTCCGTAAGTCGCATCTGTCGGAGTTACACCGTATGCCTCAGGATTTGCCAGACTATAATTTAGAGTTATACTGTCAGAATTTACACTTTCTACAAATGAATCCTTGAGCCATTCATCAAATTTTTGCTGTTCAGCCTTCGCTTCAGGTGAATTAAGATCAACATTTACTTCTTCTGTCGTAACCTCGGTGTTTGTAGTTTCAACACTTGGTTCTTCTTCAGATGTTGTTTCTACACTCGTTATTGTCTCTTCAGTTGTTTCATTCTTCTTTTCCTTTCCACAGCCCGCCATACTGAAAAACATAACTGCCGATAAAGCAATTGCTATTATATTTTTATATCTTTTTTTAATCATTACGCTCTCCTTATTTACTAAATAATCTCACAAAACAATGACATTATATACATTATAATCAAAAAAAGCAAATTATATTAAAAAAGTCTTCATTAAATAAGCTTCAACTATTTGTTTTACTTATCATAACAAAGACTTTTCAAATTATTAAAATACTCACAAGCCGTTATATTTTTTTAATAAAATGTTACTTCTGTAGTTTTACTGCTTGTATTAACAGATATATCAATTGTTATATAATTATTTTCAAGAAGATATGATAAAACTCTGTCATTACCATATCCGAGTTTATCAGCCAAGGCTCTTGTAAATGCAGTATGTCCCTCACTAAGTTCATTTCCATATATATAATATGGCGCTCCAAGCTCTTCAGCCTCAGATATAACATCACTGTCTCCACATACTGTATCAGCAGCTTTTTTGATATTATCCTTTAAACTTTTTACATAATCTTTATCAATATCTACATCGAAAGTCTCTTTTTCGCCATTACTTTCAAAGGTGTAACCATATTCAACTGTATTATCCTTCTTATTATATCTGCCATGATCAACTTCACCGTTTACATTTGTAAATATAATTTCGTCATTTTTTATTTCATAGGTTCCTAATTCGTATCCACCATCATTGTCATACACGGCATAAACACCTTCGTCAAAAAGAATATATCCGCCAAAATCGCTGTTTTTATATTCACCTTTTGGTTCACCCTTAGATAATTTAGGCAAAACAAAGATAATAAATACTGCCGTCAAAGCTGCCAACAACAATAAAACTATAAAAAAGATTAACAGCCCCTTTGACTTTCCTTTTTTAACTTTATCAGAATATATCGGCTGTTGCTGCATCTGCTGCTGTGGTGTATACTGTGATTGCAATGGCTGCTGTGGTGTGTATTGCGATTGCAGCGGCTGTTGCTGTATCGATTGTCCCGATACGTACTGTGATTGCACAGGTTGCTGCATTTGATTAGGCTGTTGTCTATACTGAATTTGGTTTTGTGGAGTTACATGTCCATTTTGCAACTGTTTTTGTTGCTGTTGTGACAGCTGATTTTCCATTTGCTGCTGTCTTTGTTGCTGTTGTAAAAGCTGATTTTCCATTTGCTGCTGTCTTTGTTGCTGTTGCCGCCTTTGCTGTTCTAACTGCTGCATCTGGGACTGCTGCATTTGGGACTGCACGGCTTGCTGTTGCACCTGTTGATTATATTCAATAAGAGGCGCTCCACAATCATCACAAAACTGAGCCCCATCCGGATTATTTGCTCCACATATCTTACAAACCATATCTTTCTCCTGTATTTTTATAAATAATAATTGCGAAACATAAGCTTCGCAATTATTATACTTTAGTATATCTCAACTGTAACATTTCTACATAACAGCCACATATTATTTAAAAATTACTTAATCATCTTTATTTTCAATATATTTATTAAGTGTATCTACAACAGTGTTTAAGTTATACGGCTTAGCAATATAATCATCAAGCTTGTTTTCAAGAATTCTTTCTTTATCACCAAACATAGCTCTTGCTGTGACTGCAATGATAGGAAGTCTCTTTTTATGTTCTCTTTGCTCGATATCACGAATCTCCTGAGTGGCAGCTATACCGTCCATAACAGGCATCTGAACATCAAAAAGTGCTGCATCATATTCTTTTTGCTTAAATAATTCAACTGCCTTTTCACCATTTTCAGCTATATCATAAGAAAATCCTGCCATACCTAAAAGCTTTCCGATAACCTGCTGATTAACAGGTTCATCCTCTGCAACAAGGATTCTTGCCTTACTATGGGCATTAATTGAAAATACAGCTGCATCATCCTTCTTTTCTTCACTCTTTTTCTGAGCTTCTGCCTCGGCAGCCTTAACAACCTTAAGTGGAATTTCAGCTATAAAGGTTGAACCTATTCCTTCTTTACTCTGAACAGTAATTGTACCGCCCATAAGCTCAGCTATCTGCTTTGAGATGACAAGTCCAAGACCTGAACCACCGTACTTTCTTGTATCTGATGCATCTACCTGAGAGAATCGGATAAAGAGCTTATCCATATCCTTTTCGGAAATACCTATACCTGAATCCGCAACAGCTATTCTCATATTGATAGATTCCTTATCTGTATCAATCGATGCAACCTTTACTCTTACGCTTCCCTCTGAAGTAAACTTAAGAGCATTTGACAAAAGGCAATTGAGTATCTGCTGGATTCTCTGTCCATCGCCCTTAACAAGCTTTGGAATATTATTTCCAAATGTACAGTCAAGGTCAAGTCCTTTGTTAGTTGCAAGAGGTACTTGAGCCGCAACTGTTTCTTCAATAGCGCTCTTAACATCAAATATTTCTTCCTTGAGGTTATACTTACCTGCCTCAAGCTTACTTATATCAAGTATATCATTTATTAATCTAAGGAGTGTATCAGCACAATTCTTTGCTGTTGTAAGATTATCTCTGTAATCCGCCTGAAGGTCATCAGCCATGAGTGTAAGCTGAAGCATACCAAGTATACCGTTAATAGGAGTTCTTATCTCGTGACTCATATTTGCAAGGAACTCAGCCTGAGTCTTATAAGCTGCATTTGCATCCTCAATGGCTTTGGAAAGCTGATTTTCAGTTTCCTTCTGCTCAGTCACATCAATAACAACCATATTTATGTAATCAGCCTCTGACTTATACATAACGGTATTAAATACTTTTCCAAGCTTTTCCATGGTTATCTCAACATCCATGAAATCGCCTTCTTTTGTACCGGAGGTATTGTATGCCATGAACCATGCATTTATATCCTGCAGCACATCTATCTTGCTCTCCCCGAGTATCTTGTCCTGATAGTCGGAATTATCAAGATTAAAATAGCTTCCAAATTTTTCATTTGCCTCTTCTATGCAGTAGCCTACATTATTACCCATAGAATCAGTAATTATCTTTGCGTGGGCAAAACCTATCGGAAGATTCATAAAGAGTTTTTTGTACTTATCGCTTTTTGAATGTCCAACGACCTCATCCACACAAAGAGCAAATATAAACAATCCCGCTACAGCTGCCGCCAAAACTCCAACAATAATACCCGCCGGAATATGTTTAAAAATCGCTCCAACTATAACGCCAAGCACTATGTCGAGCACAGCCGATACAATAATAAGCTTTTGCCAGCCCAATGATTTTATTTTTTCCATTGACTAAAACACCCCTATTCCTTAAATTAAATATATAAAACATACCCTAAAATAATAAGGCGATATATAAAATATATTACTATATATTTTCATTTAGGTCAATCTCATCATTGTTGTTTTTTACTAATTTTTTACTATCCTTTTTATGACTATTGTACATCGTCCCCATTATAAACAAAAGCCATGAAATAAATGAAATAATCATGCCTGTATAAAGACCCTTTGGCACATAAACCATTTCCACTGTATGTTCTCCCGGCTCCATATCTATACCAATAAACGCATTTGAATTATAATAATCCGATTCTCTACCATCTATCTTAACTGTCCATCCGGTATCGTAAGGTATGGTAGTAAAAAGTGTATTTCCTTCAGTCATATTGATATTTCCATAAATATAACCATCATCATATTCCTTAACATCAAGCATATTCATGCTCAGCACATTATAAACATTCATAAAATTATTCAAATCAAAACATGCTACATCAATGGTTGCAATTTGAGAATTGGATGCTGCATTATTGTAACAATATTCAACACATACGTTATCCCCTTCCTCAAGGTCTCCCAAATGGAAAATCTGAATTTGATATCTGTCATACGCATATTCCTCTCCGTTAATATAAAACCGGATTTTAGTAACAGAATTCCCTCTACAGTTTATATAGTAATCTCCCGACTCCTCTACATCAAAATATAATTTAAAACCAACATTTCCTGAGGCATATGGTGTCATATTTACCTTATTACCCACAACACTTACATCTGCCGTATCACTTTCTACTGTGTAATATAGCTCTTTCGACTTCATAAAGCCGCTATAACCGGTCATATAATATGCAAGATTTGTTATATTTGAAAAAGGATATCCTGCATCCGGATTCCAGTTTTTAACATTCTCCGATACAGAAAAGCCAATTGAAAGCGGATATGGATTCTCATATATTTCTGCACCATCCACGCTTTCAACAAAATTGTAATTATAGTTATCCAAATCACCGGGTCTTTTTATAAGATATCTTACGTTAAAGATTGAGTTGGTAAAAGGCGAATTTCCCATATACAAAAATTCATTTGCTCCTGTGTAAAATCCAAGTCTTCCCATAGTATGTGTAACATCTCCTAAAACTGTAGAACAAAATGTACCGACACTCGGCATATTATGCCAAGTTACCTCATCAAGAACTATAGATTTCATAAGCTCACTTCTGTAAAAGCCCGCATTTTCATATCCGGCAATTTCTTCTATACGATTATTTGCTTCTGTGACAGCCTTTGTTGTTTTATATTTATCATAATAGTTTGAATATCCGGCATAAAAGAATCCAAGCAGGGAACTTATGGACATTTCCACCACACAAGCTGTAGAAATAAAGATACTAAACAAGAATCCTTTATATACCTTCAATGACCTCAGTTCACAAAGAATCATGTATATAAAGATCATCACTACGGACGCAATAAGTATACGTTTTGTCATATGCTCATCAGCCTCCATATTGCACAAAAACAGATATGCAACCGACAAAAGGGCAGAGCCAAATATAAAAACCACGTGCGTTCTATAGACTCTTCGCAATGCTTCATACGTCATAACAAGCAGAACAAATATAAACAAAAATGAAAATCTGTTAGGAATTCCGTACTGATCATGGAAACCATGCCATATATAATTCATCGTTGTAGAGTTAAAGCTTACTCCAAGTATAACTAAAAGCAAAACATTTTTCAGTTTCTCATATGGGTGAATTTTTCCTGTAAAAATATACAGAAATGCTGCAAATACAGCCAACATGCCGCAATAAAGATTTACTCCCCCGTCAAAATTCTGATTAGTTATAGGCATAGTAAGAAAGAACTGCTGTTTAAGAAGATTAAAAATATTCCCATACCATTCCCATTTCGGCAATTTCATTTCTCCTGCGGAAGTTGACATTATTCCAAAGTATGCAGGTATAAGCAAAAATGCAACCATACCTCCTGATATAAGTGAATAAAATGCAAATCTTAAACCATTGAAAAAAAATATTTTGAAGGATCTGTGATTATAAAGTAAAAACCATAAAACAAGAAAAAGACATACTATATAACCTATATAATAATTACAATACAACGCATAGAAAAGGCTAAGTGCATAAAGTTTTGGATTTTTTTCTCTCATAAGCTTTTCAAAACCAAGCATAATAAGAGGAAATATCATAATTACATCCATCCACATTGTACACCAATTGTATCCAATCATATAATTATTAAGTCCATAACAGACAGATATAGCTATAATTACAAAACTTTTATCAACATGTTTTGAGCTGTTCTTATGTGCAAGATAATATGCCATGGTTGTACCGCTCAATGAAACTTTTAAAGCTATTATAAGACATGCTCCAGCAACGATATATTCTTTTTTAAATAAAAGCAAAAGATAATTAAACGGACTAGAAAGATAATATGATGAAAGTGACATAAAGTTAGACCCAAGTGCTATATTCCACGTATAAAAAAGACTTCCTTCATGCTTTAGCTTATCCATATATTCCGAATAAAAAGGAACATACTGATGCAGGCTGTCAATTATAGTTATAGTGTTTTTACCAAAAGGCGTGATTTTTTGGGTAACAAAAACAACCATAATAATAATAAATATTATTATAAACGGCATATAGTAACAGTAGTTATCCAAAAGCCAGCCTTTAATTGATTTTCTGTCTTTATTAAAAACAAATAGCTT
>JAFUEG010000117.1 GCA_017464045.1 Lachnospiraceae bacterium | reverse complement strand
TTTATAATATGTATAAAAATGCAAAATCCTATGAGCTTAATGCAGCTGGTAGGACCTGCCAATATCGAAAGACTGACTGAACAGACTGCAGAGTATATCGCTTCTATCGTACCGAGATATTCTATCTATTATATAGGTACGGGAACCTTTGTAGTTGTAAATGAAAATACGGATAGAAATTATAATATTGATCTTGCAAAAAAATAAAGGAGAGGTTTAGTCACAGCTGGCGTTTTCAGGATAGGGATACTACCTTTAATGCTACGGTATTTTGTGCGGAGATTCCGACAGATTTAAAAACCTACAAGGACATTATGATGCTCATAAACGGTCCGGTACCTATGGATAAGGCACATATAGATGATGTATATTATGGCAACAGCCTTAATTATGTATTAAGAAGAAGTCAGGTTGAGGATGCCATAATTAACGGACTTTCAAGTAAGAGCTTTGAGGTTTATTATCAGCCGATTTACAATTTGTCAGACCTTTCCATATGCTCCGGCGAGGCACTGCTTCGTCTTCATGACGCTGAAATCGGAGATATCTATCCGGATGAATTTTTACCGATTGCCGAAAGAAGCGGTATGATATTTGACTTGGGTGACTTTGTTTTGGATGAGGTTTGTAAATTCCTTAACAGCGGTATCCCGACAGAGATGGGCATTGAAACCTTAAATGTCAATCTTTCGGTAATTCAGTGTATCCAGTCCAATTATGCAGAGAGAATTATCGATCTTGTTTCCAAGTATGATATATCACCTTCAAGGATTGCATTTGAGATAACAGAGTCGGCAGCAACTACTGATTTTAATGCGTTAAGAGCGTTTGTTGAAAAGCTTAGGGAAAAGGGCTTTAAATTTACGGTTGATGATTATGGTGTAGGTTACTCCAATGTTCACTCCATACTTTCGCTTGATGTTGATATTATCAAGATTGACAGAACGATTCTCTGGGAGGCTGAGCAGTCCGAGACCGGTAGAATCATTATGGAAAGCTCTGTTGCCATGATTAAGAAGATGGGTAAGCAGATACTTATCACCGGTGTTGAGACCAAGCCTCAGATAGACCTTGCACATGAGTTTGGAGTAGACTATCTTCAGGGATATTATTTTTCCAATCCTATATCTCAAAATGAGTTTATCGGCATACTTAAGGCTACACAGATAGCAAGATTTGAAGAACAGAAGGCTCTTGCTGCAAGTGAGGCTATGAGTAACTTCCTTGCCAATATGTCCCACGAGATAAGAACTCCGATAAATGCAGTTTTAGGAATGGATGAGATGATACTTCGCGAAAGCGATGATGACAGAATAATTGAATATGCAAAAACCATAGAGGGAGCAGGCAGAACTTTGCTTTCCATTATCAATGATATACTCGATTTTTCAAAGATTGAAAAGGGCAATGTTGAGATTGTCGAAAGCAATTATGAGCTTTCTTCACTATTATCAGATGTCATAAATATGGTATGGTTAAGGGCGGAAAAGAAGGGGCTTAAGCTTGTGACAGAGGTTGAGCCAACCACGCCGGAGAAGCTTTACGGTGATGAGGTACGTATAAGACAGATTATCATTAATCTTCTTAATAATGCGGTGAAATATACCGATAAGGGCAGCGTTACCTTAAAGGTTGGATATGAGAAGACAGATAAAGAGAACATAAACCTTAAGGTAAGTGTAAGTGATACCGGAATAGGTATAAAGGAAGAGGATTTGGGCAAGCTCTTTGATAAATTTAAGAGACTCGACCTTGATAAAAATAAGACTATTGAGGGAAGCGGTCTCGGTCTTCCTATTACCAGTCAGCTGATTAAGCTTATGAACGGCGGGATAAATGTTGAGAGTACATATGGTGAGGGCAGTACATTTTCCGTTAGCATACCTCAAAGGGTATTAAACGATGAAAAGATAGGACGCTTTAATTCAAGACGTGCGGTTTCAAAGATGGAAAAGGCAAAGAATGAAACCTGGTATACTGCACCCGATGCAAAGCTTCTTATAGTCGATGATACATCCATGAATCTTATGGTAGTAAGGGAGCTTTTAAAGAGAACCAAGGTTCAAATCGATGAAGCCGGAAGCGGTATGGAATGTATCAAAAAGGCAACCGAAAGAAAATATGATATAATTCTCCTTGATTACAGAATGCCTGAGATGGACGGTATAGAGGTTCTTAACAGGCTTAAGGAAATGGATGATAATAAGAATAAGGAAACTCCGATAATCGCCCTTACCGCCAATGCCATATCCGGTGCAAGAGAGAGGTTCCTTAATGAAGGCTTTGACGATTATATAACCAAGCCGGTGGATGGAGAAAAGCTTGAAAAGCTTATAATGGCATATCTTCCTGATGATAAGATTAGACCGCATGAGGTTGAGGTGGGAGATGATAAGACCGGTGGTTTGGATGAAGATGCAGCCGGCAGAGATAGTAATTCTTTTGATGTTAGTAGTGATGGCATGAAAGAGGCTAAAGATGTAATGTCCGGTGAAACAAGTGATGCCTATGATAAAAAATATGGTGACCTTGATGTGGAATCCGGAATAGAGCTTTGTGGTTCAAAGGAAACCTATGATGAGGTTTTATCTTCATTTAGAGAGGGCATAAAGGAAAAAGTATCAGTTATAAGAAATGCTCTTGAAGAGGATGATATAAAAAGATATACTGTAGAGGTTCATGCGATAAAAAGCTCAGCAAGACTCATAGGTGCTAATAATCTTTCGGAGCTTGCAAGGAGTCTTGAAGAAGCGGGAGATGCAGGAAACATTAACCTGATTAACGAAAAAACGGACGAATTGCTTGACTTATATGAGAGCTACGGATATTCTGATAATGAGGCAGATGAAGGTTCAAATGCCGTACAAGAGGAGGAAGCTGATGCATCAAAGCCGGAGCTTTCCGAGGAAATGTGGGAGGATGCATTAAGTACCATGAAAGAGTTTGCAAAGTCCATGGATTATGACAATTCCATGGGAGTGCTTAAATCAATGAACGGTTACAGGCTTTCGGATAAAATAAAGGAGAAAAAACGTATTATTGAATCCCATATTAGGAAACTTGATTGGGATAAATTCGTTGAAGCTATAGATAACATTTTGGGAAAGAAAGGTTAAGTCCTGTGAAGTTAAAAACAGGAAACTGTGGGAAAGAAAGGATATATTATGGCAAGATACAATGTTTTATTAATCAGAGATAAG
>JAFUEG010000116.1 GCA_017464045.1 Lachnospiraceae bacterium | reverse complement strand
GTACCTGATCGTTACCCTTACCGGTAGCACCATGACAGATAGTAGTTTCACCTTCTTTTCTTGCGATATCTACAAGCTTCTTTGCGATAAGAGGTCTTGCAAATGATGTGCCGAGAAGGTACTTGTTCTCGTATACGCAGCCTGCCTTTACGCCCGGCATAACGTAGTCCTCACAGAACTCATCTATTACATCAAGTATGTAGAGCTTTTCTGCTCCTGAGTACTTTGCTCTTTCCTCAAGACCGTCAAGCTCGCTTTCCTGTCCTACATCAATACATACACATACAACATCAAAATCATAGGTTTCCTTTAACCAAGGGATGATAGCAGTAGTATCAAGTCCGCCTGAGTATGCAAGTATAACTTTTTCCTTCATTTTAATTTCCTCCTAAATTATTATACATTTCAGATAAGAACTTTCTTATCATGATTTTTCGATTTGACTGTATTTTGAAAATAAATATCTTTTTTCGCAGTCACTGTACTCGATTATATACTATCGAAGATATAAATGCAATTATTTTTTTAACAAAATATGCATAAAATAATGAATAAAATACACAAAATATGCATAAAAATGTATAAAATTACAAAAATCAATAAAAATATTCAAAAAATACTAAAAATATATTGCATATTTGTCGATGCAGTTGTATAATGAGCAAAGTTATCCTATTTAATAGGAAGTATCAAAGAAAAATTAAATTGGCTTGGATAATTTATACAAGCCTTAGGAATAGGAGAATAATCATGAGTACAAAGGTTTATATAGACGGACAAATCGGAACAACCGGCTTACAGATATTCGACCGAATCGGTGCGCGTACGGATTTGGAGCTTTTAAAAATTGCAGAAGATAAAAGACATGATATCGATGAAAGAAAGAAGTTTTTAAATGAAGCGGATATCGTATTCTTGTGCCTGCCGGATCAGGCAGCGATAGAATCGGTTTCACTGATTGAAAATGAAAATGTAAAGGTAATAGATGCTTCCACAGCTCATCGTACCAATGATGACTGGGTTTACGGATTTCCGGAGATTTCAAAGGAAGCAAGAGAAAAGATTGCAAAGGGAAAAAGAGTTGCCAACCCGGGATGTCACGCAACGGGAATGATTTCCACAGTTGCTCCGCTGGTACATATGGGAATTCTTCCTAAGGATTATCCATTAACCTGCTATTCACTCACAGGTTATTCCGGAGGCGGTAAGAGTATGATAGCTGATTACGAGTCGGAAGATAAGGATGAAAAGCTATTTGCTCCGGGTATCTACGGACGTACACTTAAGCATAAGCATATACCGGAGATGCAAAAGGTAACAGGACTTCTTTATGCACCTTGCTTTTTACCGGTAGTAGATGATTATTATAAGGGAATGGCAACTACTGTTATGCTTCAGAGCAGACTTTTAAACGGTAGGCCGACAGCTAAAGAAGTTTGTGAGAGACTTAAGGAATATTATCAGGATGAGTTCTTTATTAAGGTAAGAGATTTTGAGGAAGAAAAACCGGAAACCATATATGCCAATGCTTTAGCAGGAACCAATAACCTTGAAATTGCAGTATATGGTCACGAGGATCAAATCGCAGTAACAGCCATCTTCGATAATCTCGGAAAGGGTGCCTCCGGCGCTGCAGTTCAAAATATGAACATAATGTTAGGACTCCCTGAAGAGACGGGACTAATTTAAAAGTGAGAGTAGCGAAAGCGTGCCTGCGATAGTTTTATATGGTACATTCCATGTACAAGCTCAAAAGAAAGGATGATAGATATGAAGATAATAGACGGCGGCATAACAGCTGCGAAGGGATATAAGTGTGCCAGCATGCGAGTTGGCATTAAGCCATCCGGAAGCAACAGGGATTTGATGCTTCTGGTAAGCGAGGTACCGGCAACCTGTGTCGGTACATTTACAAGAAATAAGGTTAAAGCAGCTCCTGTTAAATGGGATATGAAGCTTGTAAATGAAACTAAAAAAGCTCAGGCGGTGGTTGTAAATACAGGAATAGCCAATGCCGCAACCGGTGAGCAGGGTTTGGAGAACTGTAAGCTTACTGCAGAAGCGGTAAATGAGGCTATGGGTATAGCGCCTGAATATGTGGTTTGCGGTTCGACCGGTGTCATCGGTCCGCAGCTTCCTATAGAAAAAATTGTTAACGGTGTTAAGGAACTTTCGGGTAAGCTTTCCGATGCACCTGAAGAAGCGGAAAATGCAGCTAAAGCAATCATGACTACCGATACCCATAAGAAGGATATCGCAGTTGAGTTTGAGATATCAGGAAAGACCTGCCGTATCGGTGCTATGTGTAAGGGCTCGGGTATGATACATCCAAATATGGGAACCATGCTCGGTTATTTGATGTCGGATGTTAATATTGATTACGACCTTGCACTTTCTGCATTGCGTGCTGTGATTGACAAGACCTTTAATATGGTTTCCGTTGATGGCGATACCTCAACCAATGATACAGTAATTTTTATGGCAAACGGACTTGCTTCAAATAATGTGATAGATAAAGAAAATACTGATGAATATAAGGCGTTTTATGAGGCACTTTACACAGTGTGTGAGTTCCTTGCAAAAAATATTGCCGAGGACGGAGAAGGGGCAACAAGACTTTTCACCGCACATGTAACCGGTGCTCCGGATTATGAAACAGCAAGAATTATTGCAAAGTCAGTCATCACTTCAAATCTTACCAAAGCGGCAATCTTCGGTAAGGATGCAAATTGCGGAAGAATCTTCTGTGCGATGGGTTACTCGGGTGCAGAGTTTGATCCTGATAAGGTAGATATAACCATGGTAAGCGAGGCTGGTTCAATCAAGCTTATTGATAAGGGCACACTTCCTGAGTTTTCCGAAGAGGAAGCCTTAAGAATCCTTGAACCGAAGGAGATAACCGCAGAGTGTGAACTTCACATGGGAGATGCGGAAGCTGTTGCATGGGGTTGCGACCTTACCTATGATTATGTTAAGATAAACGCAGATTATCGTTCATAAGATTTTGCGATATAATAATTAGTATTAAATCTGAACTTATTAATATGTACTATTAATTATAATATTGAAAGAAGAGGAATTTAAAATGACTAACAATAATTCGATGGACGCAGTGCTTGCTAAGGCTCAGACACTTATTGAGGCACTTCCGTACATACAAAAATTTAATGGAACCAAGGTTGTAGTAAAATACGGTGGTAGTGCCATGGTTGATGAAAATTTAAAATATAATGTTATAAAGGACGTAGCACTTCTTAAGCTTATCGGAATGAAACCTATAGTTGTCCATGGCGGTAGTAAGGAGATAAGTGCATGGCTTAAAAAGATTGGTAAGGAGTCTGAGTTTATAAACGGACTTCGTGTAACCGATGAAGAAACCCTTGAGGTTGCCGAGATGGTACTTTCAAAGGTAAACAAGAGTCTTGTATCACATATGCAAAAGCTTGGTCTTCGTGCAGTCGGTATAAGCGGTAAAGACTCCGGTATATTGAAGGTAAAGAAGAAATTCAGTGATGGAGAGGATATCGGCTATGTAGGTGAGGTTGTGGAGACAGACCATAAGCTTATCGACACACTTATCGAAAATGATTTCATCCCTGTTATTGCACCTATAGGCTACAGTGAAGAAGATTTTCACGGCTATAATATAAATGCTGATGATGCAGCCTGTGCGGTAGCTACAGCTATCAATGCAGAAAAACTGGTTTTCCTTACGGATATCGAAGGAGTATATATGGATCCTGAAGATAAATCAACTCTTGTATCGGAGATGACTATAGAAGAAGCACAAAGCTTTATAGATAAAGGTGTAGTCGGCGGCGGTATGCTTCCAAAACTTTCAAATTGTATCGAAGCCATGAAAACGGAGTATCACGTGTCCATATGCTTGATGGCCGCGTGGAGCATTGCCTGCTGCTCGAATTCTTTACAGAAAAAGGTATCGGTACTGCTATTGTAAGCAGCTAAAACTTCGGTTTATTGCAGAGAGTGGGTACCAAGATACCCACTCTCTGTGATAAAACAAAGTTTATTCTGTGTCCTCGGTAGAGGTTATTGGTACAGCATTTTCTAAGAGAAAGTCAGTAACTTTTTCTTCAAGTGCGAAGAAGATTATATCATCTTTAGAGTAAATTTCGTATAGAGCATCCTCATCAGTAATTCCGTAGTTATCCATTAAT
>JAFUEG010000115.1 GCA_017464045.1 Lachnospiraceae bacterium | reverse complement strand
CAATAAGACTGCATCAGTTATTGTTTTAAGATTTGACATATCATATGAGGGAAGGTAAAATAAGGCAAACAAATCAAAATCGTTATATTACGAGTCTCTTCTTTTTATGCTCTCTCAACTGATAACAGATTTACTCCATCTATCTATATTTAAATCCTTGACGAAATCTATAAGCTGTGATATTATTATATGCAAGAAATGGGTTTTTACCGTACAGTCTTATGACTCAAGCGGGCTGCTCGTTTCTTTTTTTATGCTTATGAAATCATACAAATATTTTTTATTATCTTCAGCATGTCTTACAAGCATTACTGCTTTGTAAATATTATATCTCTCAATATTCCCTGTTTTATCATTATACACCGGAAGTGCAAAACGGACATCGTATCGATACCATCCAAATTTAGCATCATTTTCATGCTTTTTCTTAACATTTTCAGAATAAATAGGATTAGTTGCAATCCGAACAAGTTCCGGTATTACCTGTGAGGCATTTGCCTTTGCTTTAGCTACAGCACCTTTTAATTACATTCTGCTTTCAGAATTAGCATATTCATCAGGGAAATCTGTAGAAATAAAAATTTTGTCACAGGTTTCTTCAATCTCATAGAATTCACCAACGTATTCTTTAAGATAATTTTCTATTTGCCTTCATTCTTCTCTTTTTCCTTTGAACCTTATGTCATTAATCAGCACTATTTTCGTACCATCAAGGTCTTTTACAAGATTAATATTTCTTTCCATAATTTATCCTTCCTTAAGGTCGCAAATTCTCACATCAAATTATAATATTCACGCAAACATCATTGACATTGTCAATTATATAATATGTCATTGTCAATTTCAAGTAAAAGTATTATAATATATATAAATTCATACACAAGATTACAGGAGGAAATAATATATGTCAGCACCACTAATTCCGGAAAGACTTAAAATATGCCGTGAGGCATGTGGAATCAACAAATCAGAAGCAGCTAAAATAATAGGACTTACACAATCAGGATATGTAAGATATGAAAACGGAGAACGTAAACCTACAATACAGGTTATTGAGGCTATGGCAACCTGCCTTAATACCTCTGTGGATTATTTAATCGGAGAAAGTGATAATCCTGAAGCAGACAGAATAGTTGTTGAAAAAGAAAAAAATCCTATATTATTTGAGATATCAGAAAGCTTTGACAATTTGAGTAAAACAAAGCAGGCAAGATTATTGGAGTATTACAATAAGCTGGTCAAAGGTAAGTAGTAATCAAAAAAGAATGAAATATAACGAAATGAGTCACTGCCTAATCAGCAGCGGCGCATTTCAGTTATCTTTTTTCAATTTTGAAATGATTGCATTAATATCCGGTTGTGTAGACATAAATTTTACTCCATTGTTAAGTAAATCCCTCACCTTTTTTGCCTTCTGCTCTATCTTTTTTGCAATATGCTCACTTGTAAGCATAAGATGATTGCCAGCTATAGTATATTCTCTCTCAATGAATTTTTCCTTTATCGGGAAAATATCTTGTATAAGAAACACACTTACTCTATCATCATCCAGCTTAACAATATGAAGTATATCACACGGTTTCCCATTAGCCAATTTACCATCAATAATTTTCTGATATTTTTCAATTTTACTTGATAATGGAATCATCCAACATAATCCATCACTATCTTCAAAACAATAATAATGGGGTCTGTTTCCATCTTTATTGCCTTTAAGATATGGATCATTCACATATTAAAAAAAACTATCTTTTATTATGTAAAAACCTGTTTTTTTCATACTTCTCCTTTAAACAAAATACCCTTCGCCAAAAAAAGCGAAGGGTAAAAACTTGCAACCCAACCATTTATATACCGCATATTGGTCAGCGGTAAACTTGCAACCCAACCATTTATATACCGCATATTGGTCAGCGGTAAACTTGCTATTTTTATAATCTTTTATTAAATTATTTATCTACTTATATTATATAAAAGACTATTAAAAATATCAATAAAAAATTTTTTATATCGCTTATTGACATTGTCATTATATCATATGTCATTGTCATTTGCAAGTAGTTTTTCACAATTCTTTCTCATAACACAAAAATTCCTGATTAAACATATTACATTCCCCGACAACATCAAAACCAAAATCCTTATATGATTTAATCGCTTTGATGTTATGTCTATTCACAAGGAAATGCACACCTTTATAGCCTCTTTCTTTTAATACATCCAACCCGTATTTTAGCATTATCTTTGCGATTCCTTTATTTTGCTCATCGGGTAAAACCGCAAGCCTTGCCAGTTCACCGGAAGGATATAGTGATTTATTCCAGCAATCAAGACTGTTGATATCTTCATCCTCATCAATAGATATAGCAGCGATGATTTGGTCTCCTTCTCTCATTATCATCAAGGCATTTCGTGATAAGTCAAAATCAATTGTATCATTGTCAGGGTAATCATCATTCCACGGGCAAAACTCTTTTCCTATCTGTGCCTTGTATAATGATAATATTTGTTCTCTGTCATTTTGCGTTGCATACTCTATTGTACTCATGTGTCTTTCCTCAATAGTAATAATTATTTATATAAAAAATACGTCCACTCATGCAAGCATGGTGGACGCATTTTTTTATTCTATTGCACGGCTGTTAGCCTATTTATACAATTTATACTACACCCTGTGCAATCATAGCCTCAACAACCTTCTTGAAGCCTGCGATGTTAGCACCTGCAACGTAGTTGCCTTCCATACCGTATTCCTTAGCAGCGTCATCAATGTTGTGGTAGATACCAACCATGATTCCCTTAAGCTTAGCGTCAACCTCTTCGAAGCTCCAT
>JAFUEG010000114.1 GCA_017464045.1 Lachnospiraceae bacterium | reverse complement strand
GGCTGTCCCATAGGCGGTACTCCAGGGTGTCCCATAGGTCTCATGCCCGAATTTGGCTGTCCTCCCATCATTGGAGGTCTACCCGGCTGCCCCATCATACCCGGCTGTCCCATAGGCGGTTGATTAAAGCTTTGATGCGGCTGTTGTCCCATCATGCCCGGCTGTCCCATAGCTGATTGACTCATATACGGTTGTGCACTCTGCATATTATTAATTACACCGATTCTATTTACTTTAACAGACTTGTTTTGTCCTGAATTATCTCCATTATCCGTGCCGTTCATTTTCTCTTTGGAAATATCGATTCCCATTTTTTCAAGCTCATCATCTATGTAATTTTTTAATTTATTTGTCGAAAAATCCACTGTATTAATTACTGTAATAAGTTTAGCTACGTAATTATCCGTATCTGCATCATCGTATGATATGCGTGACAAAACATTTCTAAAGAATTCCGGTATCTCTGAAAGAGAAATAGCATCCTGTTTTACCGGTATTAAGATGCACTTTACCCCAAAAACTTTTTCTCCGCCAGCATTTTTATCATAAAGGTATATATAATTAAAATCTTTTACCACATAACTTACAGGTATACCTTTTGCCCCCAGATCAAAAATTGAAATCAATTCAGACAAAAGGCGCAAAACCGCTTGTTTTTTTAATGTCCCTCCATTCAAAAAGGATTCCAAACTGTAGTTACTGTCACTTACAAAAGTAGTAACTAATCTTTTCCCGTCGACATTGTCATAAACAAACGGAATAACATTAACCATCTGGTTAATCTTATCTGCTATTCTTTCATCATATTCTTCATTTCCGAGAAGTTCATATCTAATTGCGTCGCATCCACTTTCCCTGGTTACGGACAACTCAAGTTTTTTCATTGCACACCCTCCATAATTTTATCTAATCTTAAATAAAAATTCTTCATCACCAAGCTTAATTGTTGAATCATGTGTAAGAATTTCTTCTTTACCTTCCTCTACTTCCTTGTCATTAACATAAGTATGGTTTGTTGATTTATTGTCTTTTATATAGCAAACTCCATCCTTTTGAATTATGATTGCATGTTGTCTGCTGACTGCTCCGTTTCCGCTAACAGAATAATCAACGCCTCTAGATGCTTTTCCTATCTTAAACGCAGCCTTATTTAACATAATTCTTTCTTCTGTATTTACTCTTATAAGATAAGGCATAGCTTTAGGTGCATTTAACAGCGAATTTGCCTTAGCTGCATCTGTTGTTTTCTCTTCTTCCGTTTTTATCTCAACTTCATTGTTTTCCTCAACTTCCGAAGATACTGATGACTTAGCCTTATTTAACTCTTCCTCAGAAAGTTCCTCCGTTTCAGCTTCATGTTCAGCAATACTTTGTATAATGGCTGCTCTGTTAACCTTAACTACGTTTTTCTTTGGTGTCTGTGCTTTATTTGCATCCATCATATTTTCCAAATCAGCTAAGGTTTTTACCTTCTTTGGATCATCATCTGTAGTCTTGGCTGTAGGAACATCTCCAACAAGTTCTTTAATTTTATTTTTTATAACATCTAAATCTTCTTCCTTTTTAAAGGCAGGCTGTGGTTTTACCTCAGGCTCTGCTATAGGTTCAAGTTTTGGTTCATCGTCATTCTTAAGTATATCATCATCGACCGCAATCTCAGGAATTTTTACGGTTTCAATTTTATCTTCTGATTCTTCAGGCTTCATGGATTCCGCTTCTTCAACTTTGTCCAAATCATTCTTCTCAGTCTCGGCATCAGATGCAGATTCTGTTTCTGTTTTTTCATTGTCATCCGGGAGTTTATCTAAATCCTCAATAACATTTTCATCAACTTTCATGCCTGCAGGAAGTATACTTTCAAGTTCTTCCTCAGCCGTTTCAGGCTCTTCATCCTCATCTGTTTCATCATCACCTATTTCAGGAAGCGGAACGTCATCGGCACCTTTCATAAAATCAGTAACATTTGATTCAGTCTTTTCCGATTTTTCTTCATCAGGTTCAACGTTTACAACCTCTACTCCTTCGGTTTCAATCGTTCCAACTTCTTCGTGTTCAATACCGGCCTCTTCCATCAAAGCTTCAGTAAGTCCGATAAGTCCTCTTAAGTTAAAACTGTCGCCATTTATATAAGTGAGGAGTTTGCCTACAAAACTCAAGTCCTCATCCACGTCATACTTCATGTTGGCGAGAAGCTGCCTTAAAAAGCCTTTAAACTCTACAGATAATGATCCTTTATTTTCAACAGGCACACATATAAAGAATACTTCATTATTATCTCCAACATATACATACTCTCTGTTAAGTAATATATATGAAAGATGTATCGCCTGCTCCTTAATTGATATAAGGTTTCCTGCAACATTTCTAACTATGAAAAGTACCTGTTCACTGCTTACTTCACCGGTCATTAAATCCTTTAATGATTTCTTACCTGTTATATCATATGTAAGATAATCATAATCATCATCTTCTTCATAAATGATATCTACCAGTTCCTTTACAGCATTTTCCTCGCAATAATCGAGCACATCCTCATCAAGTTCGGTTTCCTCCCCCATAGTATAGGTCAGATATTTTTCTTGTCCTATATTTCTCGCCTTGAAATAAAACGTTCTCATAAAGCCCCTCCTTCTCTCAGTTAGTATTATCTATATGATAAACCCTTATTATCTTAAAAACATGTATGATACATGCAATTTGCATAATCTCTTTACACTAATCAGATTAATTATCAGTAATTATCAACTTCATCTTCAGGTATACCATTTGGTCCGCCTATAATTTGTGTATCTATATGCTCCTCATATGTTTCTGTAAACACATGCGTTCCTTCTTCTTCGTTATCAATATGATAATAATAATAGTTATGCTCCTGAGGATAAAGCACAGAATTTATGCACGCAAGTCCCGGATTACATATTGGCCCCGCAGGGAGTCCATCATACTTATAGGTGTTGTATGGTGAATCCAGTTCCAAATCCTCGTAATAAACTTTACTCTGATCATACATACCATCAGTCAAAGGATAAAGCACTGTCGGACACATCTGAAGTGGCATGCCGGCTTTAAGTCTGTTATTCATAACTCCTGCTATAACAGCTCTTTCTTCATCAATTTTTGCCTCACGTTCTATAATAGAAGCCCTGGTCACAACATCATAAGAATTATATCCAAGTTCTTCGGCTCTTAATTGCAGATCCATAGTATAGTTATTTTCAAAAGTTTCAAGCATCCATTTTACCAGCGATTCTGCAGTTGTATATTCATAAATGTCATAGGTTGCAGGGAAGATATAGCCTTGCAATCTGTACTTTACATTAGCGCCTGCAGGCACATCAGCAAGATATGGAAAATCTTCAGTAGTAACAGAATTAACAGCATTCAAAAAATCCTGTGCCGTACATATACCCTGTTTTTCACATCTGGCAGCAATTTGCTCTATAGTAAATCCTTCCGGTATAACCAAAGTATCTATCTTTTCATCCACTTCAATAACAGGACTCATGGTTACAATCATATCCAACGTACTCATACCGGTATTAAGTGTATAAGTTCCACTCTGAACACGATAATTTGACTCCTGCAATCTTTTTACAAATGCGCCTTCAAAATGTATAAGGCCTTTTTCTTTCAGAATCTTTGCAATAGTTTTAGCTGCTGCACCTTCAGGTATCTCAACTACAACATCCTCACCTATTGTTGATTCAGTACCTTTATATTCGTCCTGATATATTTTATACCAGCCTTTACCATAATCATAAAAGATCGATAATAATGCACATGTAGCAACAATTAAAATTATACTTTTTAAAAACTTAACCACAACTGTTTCCTCATCTTATACTTGTTATATATTGTTATTATTTATACATTTAACGGTTTTATAAAACTCTATACATTTTCAACAGACTACATCATCTTAAAATGTGTTAATTTTTAACTTTAGGAAACTAATTCTCCTTAAAAAATTACAGACTTGACGTAATTTTACATTAACGTTATTATAGTAACATCTTTTATAGAAAATTTCAAGAAAGGATGATGAATTTGGCAAATCCAATTATCACAATGACAATGGCAGACGGAGATGTAATGAAATTCGAGCTTTATCCCGACATTGCACCAAACACTGTTAAGAACTTTATTTCACTTGCAAAAAAGGGTTTCTATGACGGATTGATTTTTCACAGAGTTATAGAAGGTTTTATGATTCAAGGCGGTGATCCTGACGGCAACGGAACCGGAGGTCCCGGTTATTCAATCAAAGGAGAATTTGCTGATAACGGTTTTAAAAACGATTTGAAACATGAGCCGGGTGTACTTTCCATGGCTCGTTCCATGATGCCTGACTCAGCAGGTTCACAGTTTTTCATAATGCATAAAACTTCACCTCATCTTGACGGTGCCTATGCTGCATTTGGAAAAATCACTGAAGGTCTTGATGTTGTAAACAAAATTGCCACAACACCTACCGGCTGGGCAGACAGACCTCTTGAAGACCAGGTTATCAAATCAGTAACAGTAGACACCATGGGTGTCGAATACGATGAACCTGAAAAATGTTAAAATATTTCACCCAAGGTGCTCTTCGATTGCGGCGAGCACCTTTTCTTTTTCAAGGGGTTTCAGAAAGTATCCCTCCGGATTAAGCTTAAGAACAGCCGTAATATGCTTTGTGTCTGCAATTGCTGTCAGAAAAAATACTGGTATGTCTTTCAGGTTGTCATCCGAACGCATATGCTGCAAAGTATCTTTTCCGTCAAACTTAGGCATGTCATAATCAAGTAAAACCAAATCCGGTTTTTTCTTATGCATAAATTCAATAGCTTTAAGTCCTGAGGTTGCAACCATAATGTTATACTGTTTTTCAAGCATAGCTTTGGTACTTCTTACTGCAAGTGAACTGTCGTCAACAATCATAATAGTTTTCCTTGGTGCACTTTGCTTCTTTTTTGCAGCCGCTTTTTTTACAGCATCATTCTTTTCCTTTTCTGCTTCTTCAGGAGAGATATTCATAACCTCGCAGCATTTTGTAATCAGCTGGTTTTTGCCCACCGGTCTGACCATTTTCTCAAACTGATCACTCTCAAGATATCCTTTATAATGCTCACATTCCTCCTGTGTTCCGACTACAATTACAGGAATTTTTCTATATGCTCCAAAATAATAATCGAATATTTCCGGGTTTTCATGATTGAGCTCTGACGTACTTATGATAACCATATCAGGTTTAAAAATCTTAGTCATACCCTTTACCAAATCAAGTTCATACGCACATAGCTGCATATTAAAGGTTCTTTCTAAAATTTCGTTTAAGTTTCTGAGTACCTTATTAAGTTTCCCAACCAAAAGAATTCGTCTGTCCATAACGTCCCCTCAAATAATTAAACTGTCACAATTTCCGTATAGGTTTAAGATAACATCGATATATACTGAACGATTTATATATTATATTTCTAACAAAGTTTATCATCACTTAGGCAATTTTTCAAGAAGCCTTTCTATAATCTCCTTTGCCAGCTCGTCATCCAGGGTTTCGACTGCCGTCTTTAATTCTTCCACATCTTCGTTTACAGCATCAGGAAGATTATATCCGCACACTGACTCAATCATCTCATCAGCCGCATCTATATCCATTTCATCCATAGCGTTGCCAAGCATATTAAGATATGCGATAACCGACTCATAATCATATTCGAGTTTATCCGGCTCCTCATTATCAGGTGCAAATGCAGAAAGCTTATCTTTATAGCTGTTCCATTCATTGATAAACGAAGGAGTTACCGAAAGTACTCTGTAAACTTTACCATCCCTTGCAGCATACTCCAAAAGCTTTGCCTGATATGAAAGCTCTACCGCTCCTATCATTGCTGCCGAGCTCTTCATGGCATGCACCTTGGTTCTGTAAAGTGATAATGTTTCTTTTATATCAGCAAAGTCTGAAGCATCTTTTTTTGATTCATCATCTTTTATATCTTCAACCTCATCTTCTATATCTGCAATAAGCTCATCCATGGATATAAGCTTTTCCTTATCATTCATATCAAGCTTATTTCCGTATTCTTTCAAAAGCTTTTCATAACATTCAAGCAGATATTTTGCTTCCTTATCCATTGATACATAAAACGATTTTACGGTATCCAGCAGAAGCTCTTCATCCGGAACATGAGACAATGCATATTTCCAGTCTATACCTTCTATCTCCGGAAAAACATTTTCGTTTATTTCCAAATCATCCCTAACATTCTTCCTGTCTCCGGTTACGTTATCCGCAGAAGTTTTAACAACCTTTCTGTCCTTTGATGCATCATACTGAGGAGCTTTGACAAGTTCCTCCGGCAGGAAGCTGCTTATAAGTTTTTCAAGTTTTTCGGGAACTATCGGTTTGGAAAGATACTCATCAAAGCCCTCTGATATATACATATCCCTTGAGCCCGAAACAGCATTTGCCGTAAGTGCAATCACAGGAGTACCCTTGCACATATTGTCATCCGTATCCTTCATCCGTTTAAGGGTTTCCACTCCATCCATCTCAGGCATCATATGATCTAAGAATATTATGTCATAATGCTTTTGGGTTATCTTGTCTAGACACTCCATACCACTCTCTGCTTCATCTACATTTACCTCTGTTTCCTTAAGCAATCCCCTGAATACCCTGCGGTTTACCATATTGTCATCCACAATCAGAATATCGGCATCCGGTGCAATAAATGAAACCTCATAGCTGTACTCCTGTGACTGTCTTCTGATTCTGTCCTCTATATCTCCCACAGGTTCACGGTTGGTAATTTTCTGTAATAACTCAAAGGAAAAGTTCGAACCCTCTCCATATACGCTTTCAACCTCCAACTTACTGTCCATCATCTGAAGAAGTGTAATCGTTATATTCATACCAAGACCGGTTCCCTCGATATTTCGATTACGCTCTTCTTCAATTCTTTCATACTCGGAAAACAGCTTGGAAATGTCCTCCTCCTTTATGCCTATTCCGGTATCAGACACTTCGAATTCAAGCCTTGCTGTATCTCCTTCGGTTTTACCGCCCACCTTAAGTGTGACCGTTCCTTCCTCAGTGTATTTTACAGCATTATTGAGAAGGTTTATAAGTATCTGTCTTATGCGTACCTCATCACCATACATACGTGAAGGAAGATTTTTATCAACCAGCACCTGTAAATTGAGTCCTTTATCATTAGCTTTTATAGACATCATGCTTACTATATCATGGATAACACTGCTGAAGTCATAATCAACAGGAATAATTTCAAGCTTTCCCGCCTCAATCTTGGACATATCAAGTACATCATTTATAAGTGATAAAAGGTTATCTCCGGCACGCTGTATGTCAAGTGCGTATTCCTTCGTCGTCGGTTCATCGCTTTCCCTGAGAATCATGGCGTCCATACCGAGTATAGCGTTAATAGGGGTTCTTATCTCATGGGACATATTGGCAAGGAATCGTGCCTTTGCCTCACTTTCCATAACCGCTTTTTGTTTTTCATGCTCCATATGAAGTATTTTGTAAACCGTATCTATGGTTGCCATCAGCAGTAAGAATATAAGTCCGAGAGCCATAACCGTGCCGCTGAACTGACTGGATTTGATAAAGTATTTGACTATCTGAATTCCGGCAGCAAAAAATGCACCGAGTATGCCGGCAACTACCATCCAGTAGCTTCTGACTCTCCTTTTTATAAGGTCTATGAATACCGTCACGGCTATCATAAAAATCACAAGGAAACATACACCTGCCATTGCAATAATTGTATCTGCAAAATCAACCATATGCGCTATATGAAGTGAAGAACAGGCTATAAAATCCACAACAACAGCCAGTCCGGCAAATATATAAGGCTTTCTGTACCTTCCCTCCTGCACCTCATTCATATATATAAGGAACGGGAACGGTATCAGCATAATCATGAAAAATGCCATATCACTCACAGATGAAAGATTTGGGAATAAAAGCTGTCTGAACTCGGAATTAAATATACTCCAGCACGCTCCTAAAAATACACTCCAGCCAAGATAAGCCAGTTCGACCTTTCTATTGTACTTTATGCGAAGTATATTACTTACAACAATAATAACAATACTTAAAACAAGCTCCAAAAAAGCAACCATAAGCTCAGGCATGTATCTCGGCACGAATCTGTACCATATACTCATCCTGTCGCCATAATATGCTGAGTAAAATATTCCTGTATATGAGGAATCGGTTATAGTTTCCAAGGTAAGAGTCTTTCCGGCATCTGACGGAAACAGTTCAACGAACACATATGCAACCGCACTTGTAGTACCGAAAATTCTCGTATCATTGGTATCATAGCTTGCCCTTAACTCACCATCTATCCATATCCTCATATCCTGCTTGGAGCTTCTGAAGCAGAGATATTTGTTACTTGTAATCTCAGCAGGCAAGGTTGTTTCAAGGATTACCGCTTCGCCTCTTTCGGCATCTACCTTCCCCGGGAATGTTACGGTATCCCCTATACTGCCATCCTCCTTTACCTGTGTCCACTCGCCCTTATATTCATCATACTCATAATCTCCGCTTGACGGCGAATCTGCCGGCAGAAAAATCTGGCTGTACGCAAAGTAGAAAAATACCAAAACAATAAACACCCCAAACATAACCTTAATAAAGGTCATAAGCGGCGTGTTTTTAATACCATTATCATTATTATAATTTCTGTCTCTACCTTTAGTACTCATCTTCTCTCCCTGAAATGTCCACACAATAATACTAATCCTATATAAATGCTAAGAAAACCCTAACAATATAATAATATAACCGAAACCTGCCATTTGCAATAACAATCTTATACAAACTAACTATATTTCAATTTTTTTATTTTACATTACTGATAATTATGATACAATTAGCAAAGTCAGATTGCACTAAGGGAGGTATAAAATGAAGAAACCGTTTGTTAGTAAAGAAAAAATAGAAGAGATTGTTAAAGATTATCCTACCCCGTTTCATATATATGATGAGAAGGGTATAAGAGAAAATGCAAGAAAACTTTATCAGGCTTTTTCATGGAATAAAGGCTATAAGGAGTATTTTGCCGTAAAGGCTACTCCTAACCCTGCCATATTAAGAATCCTTAAGGAAGAGGGCTGCGGAACCGACTGTTCCTCATATACAGAGCTTTTGATGTCCGAAAAGGTCGGCATAACCGGACATAATATCATGTTTTCCTCAAACGATATGCCAAAGGAGGAGTTTGAGCTTGCAAGCAAGCTCGGTGCAATTATAAACCTTGACGATTATACTCATATTGATTTCTTAAATGAAACCTGCGGCGTACCTGAAACCATATGCTGCAGATACAATCCGGGCGGAACATTTTCCATCTCAACTACAATCATGGACAATCCCGGAGATGCAAAGTATGGTATGACCAAGGAACAGCTTTTAATGGCTTACCCAAGACTTAAGGAGGCAGGTGCAAAGCGTTTTGGTCTCCACGCATTTCTTGCCAGCAATACTGTTACAAACGAGTATTATCCTACACTTGCAAAAATCCTTTTTGAGGTTGCTGTAGAGATAAAGGAAAAAACAGGCATCAGCCTTTCGTTTATTAATCTTTCGGGCGGTGTCGGCGTTCCATATACTCCTGACAAGGAGCCAAACGATATACTTGCCATAGGCGAGGGTGTTCACAAGGCATTTGACGAGGTTCTTGTACCGGCAGGCCTTGGTGATGTAAGCATATTTACAGAACTTGGAAGATTTATGCTTGCTCCTTACGGAGAGCTTGTTACAAAGGCTATACATGAAAAACATATTTACAAAGAATATATAGGTGTTGATGCATGCGCAGTCAATCTTATGAGACCTGCCATGTATGGAGCTTATCATCATATCACGGTTTTAGGCAAAGAAAATGAACCTTGCGACCATACTTACGATGTCACAGGTTCACTTTGTGAAAACAATGATAAGTTCGCTATAGACAGAAAGCTCCCTAAAATCGACATGGGTGACTATCTGGTTATACATGATACCGGTGCTCACGGATTTTCCATGGGTTACAACTATAACGGTAAATTAAAATCCGCCGAGCTTTTACTTTGTGAGGACGGTTCGGTAAAGCAAATCCGCCGTGCCGAGACACCGGCAGACTACTTTGCAACCCTTGAGGGCTACTGGGATGTATAGGTATACATCGTATTGCCCTGCATACTTAAAAGATTAGAGAACTCTGTTCTCGTTACCTTTACTTCTTCAGCCGCTATAGGGTCATAGTACCTTACGTGGCTGGAGTTGTAGCTTATGACAAGCACATATCTTCCATCATCTATACATGCGGCAAAAGGAATATCCCTGTCAAGGAAATAAAGTGCCGTATCAAGACTTATACCCGATATATTTATACCTACTCCATGCGTATATTCCGTAAATGCTTCCTCCCATGTATCACAAGTGAGGATATCCTCATACTCTGCTCTGCTTCCGGTTGTCTTTATACACATAAACGCACAGGTCATAAGTGTGTCATCTTTATCAAGGCAGGCTCTTTCATTAATCATGTCAGCTACCGTATTATAGGTTTCTGCCTCAAGCATTCTGTAAATTGTATCCCCGTCACTATCGACAACCAAACCGCTTTTTTTGTTATTTACAGCAGTTATGGCACTTCCCGCACTTCTAAATTCTCCCTGATAACCATCATTATCAAATACATAAAAAACATTTTCTCTGGTAGAAGTTTCAATTATCAATTTTTTATCAAATTCACTGTCCTTATATTTTGTCATTACAGGCGTTGTATTTGCCGTCAGATATATATTTGCAGGGAATCTGATACTCTGCTTTGTATAGTCATAATTAGAGTATGAAGTAATTAGTTCAATAATCATAGGATTATCTTCTTTTTTATATGATATATAATCAGGCTCTGTTTCTTCAAAGAACTTATTATTTTTTACCGCTCTTTTCAAGTATATGGTATCATCTTCAACAGAAGTATTCATAGTATATATACCACTCTTGCTATACTCCTTTACAAGTGTGCCATCCGGTTTAACTATGCAGATTTTATAAAGCGGCATTATAGCTTCGCCTGATGCTGATATATTAATATCACTCTGATTTGCAACACCATATATCAGATCATTTCCAACAAAGCCAAGTCCCGAAAACCTGTCGGATGAATTTCCTGTTTCCTCATATTCCATATCTGTTTCAAAATTATGCACTATTATTTTGGAAACCTCTTCATCTGTATCAACATCGGGATATGCAACTATTTTTTTATTATCAGACACCAGATACTTGTCCGACGAAATATTATATACCATGGTATCCTGTGTCATATCATTTATATCAACTTTATATATCGAACCATCTAACAAGTAGTAAAAATAACCCTTTTCATCATAATACGAAAATCTGCCTACTTCCTTTCGCATAATCTCGAAAGGCTCATCACAGCTTGTATAGTATATTTCCTCAAGTTTTTTATCTTCTGCATCATAATGATATAGCGCAAGCCCGTTCTTTCCTTCATTTTTGCCTCTGTTCATATAGCCGTAAGCAACAAAATACATATTTCCGTTATCATCCATATCAGCTATATTTATGTCTATATTATTATTGATAGCCCGTTCATCTGTATAATTTCCCTGTATAAAACTAAATACCGTAGTAAGTGTCTGGTCGTCATAATCATAGAGCCAAAGTTCTCCTGCTTTAACAAAAGCAAGTTTTCTACTATCAGCGGATGCCTGAAACTCAATATCCTCCTTTTTTG
>JAFUEG010000113.1 GCA_017464045.1 Lachnospiraceae bacterium | reverse complement strand
TATGTCAGGTGAGATTACTGCTAAAGGTAATTTTAAGACTCTTCGCATGCTGGATCAGATATTCAGGTTCAGATATAATAAGTGATGAATGTAGATTTGCGGTACAAAGATATCAGATAGAAAGTTTATAATCTGCTTAGATTGTTAGAATAAAGCTAAGTTTTAGAAAGGACATAAATTATGTCATACCAGGCGTTATATAGAAAATGGCGGCCGAATGAATTCGATGAAGTTAAAGGGCAGGAACATATAGTTACGACCTTAAAAAATCAGATAAAATATGAAAGAGTTGGACATGCATATCTTTTTTGCGGAACAAGAGGGACAGGTAAAACTACCATAGCCAGATTACTCGCAAAGGCTGTTAACTGCGAACATCCGGTAGATGGAAGCCCTTGTAATGAATGTGCAAGCTGCAGAACTATAACCGAAGGAGCATCCATGAATGTTATAGAGATAGATGGAGCTTCCAATAATGGTGTCGACAACATAAGGCAGATAAACAGTTCTGTTCAATATTCGCCATCTACAGGAAAGTTTCTTGTTTATATTATTGATGAGGTTCATATGCTTAGAAAAGAGGCATTTAATGCACTTTTAAAGACTCTTGAAGAACCACCGTCATATGTTATATTTATACTTGCGACGACGGATGTACATTCAGTTCCTATTACAATACTCTCAAGATGTCAAAGATATGATTTTAGAAGAATATCGATTGAAACAATAACCGACAGACTTTCGGAACTCCTTGAAAGGGAAAATATAAAAGCTAAAAGGGATGCGCTTGCCTATGTTGCAAAGGTCGCTGATGGATCAATGAGAGATGCACTTAGTATACTTGACCAGTGTATATCCTTTAATCTCGGAGAAGAGCTTACCTATGACAGAGTTCTGGAAACAGTTGGTGCAGTTGACGTAGATATATATATAAATCTGTTGGATGCCATAATACATGATGATGCGGTTAAAGCAATTAATATCATAGATGATGCGGTATGGCAGGGTAAGGATTTATCACAGTTTATAATTGAATTTATCGGTTTTATAAGAAATGTACTTATGTTAAAGGTAAATCCTTCTTTTGATGTAGATCTTTCTTTGGAAAAAAAGGAAAATCTTGTACAGTTTGGCAGGGAACTCAATGAAGACTATCTCATAAATTATATTAATATTCTTCAGGAGGCATCTAATAAACTTGCATATGTAAAAACCAAGCGAGTAATTATTGATGTTGCGATAATTAAAATGTGTAAACCCGAGATGCAGCAGGATTTTTATGCTATTGAAAAAAGGCTTGAAAAACTTGAAAAAAAGACTGACAATATTGATGAAGGAGCAAAGGTTGTATATGTAAATGCTGATGCTGGTGACAGCACATATTTAAGGGTTGCTGAATCCCAAACAGGTTATGGAAAATCTAAAGGGACAAATATGTCAGATTCTGATGACTCTCAGGTGGTTTCTGAAGTAAAAGAAGATGACGGAAAAAAAATATATGATAATCTTAAGAAAATTTATCCCGAAGCCAATATGAAGGAGATAGAAAGTGTGCTTAGTATATGGGATAAGCTTATGTCTTCGATTATGCGTATGCAGTATGTATTTATCGAAAAGGCTGTACCGGTTCCGGGGGAGATGAAATCGACCATAGAGCTTGTGTATGAGAGAAAACCTGAAAATGACATGGCCATAAATTATTTTGAAAAAAAGAGCAATAGGGAACTGCTTGAAGAAGAAATATCAGAATTGACAGGAAGAGAAATACACATAGGCGTAAGGCTTGTCAATAAAGGTGACAAGGCTATGGATGAATTAAGAATGCAGGATTTATCAAAAATTAAGTTTGATAATATAGTTCGCAGATAGTGAAAATGTTTTATATGTGGCAGCATAAATAATGCATGTAGTATATCTTTATTTTTGTATAAATTGTAAAATAATAATATTATATATAATTAAAATAATTAGTAGCAGGAGGATTAAAAAATGGCAAAAAGAGGTGGATTTCCGGGAGGTATGATGCCGGGAAACATGAATAATCTTATGAAGCAGGCTCAGAAGATGCAAAAGCAGATGGAGGAGACAACCAAGGAGCTTGAAGAAAAAGAATATGAGGCGACAGCCGGAGGCGGAGTTGTAAAGGTTAAGATTAACGGCAAAAAAGAAATAACAGAGATTAAAATTGATAAGGATGCCTTTGACAGAGATGATGAGGACTTATTTGATGATATCGAGGAAAATGTTATGGCGGCAGTTAATGAAGCTATAAGACTTCAGGCTGATGATGAAAAAGAAAAGATGGGTAAGATAACCGGAGGTATGGGTGGAGGCTTCCCATTCTAATGGATATTTACGGAGATAAGGTTAATAAATTAATTGAAGAATTATCAAGACTTCCGGGTATAGGTGGTAAAACAGCACAAAGACTGGCATTTTATATAATTAATATGCCTGAGGACAGGGTAGAAAGTCTCTCGGGATCAATATCTGAGGCAAAAAAATATATCAAATATTGCAAGACATGTTATACGATAACAGATAGGGAAGAGTGCCCGATATGTGCATCGGCAAAAAGAAATCATAAACTTATAATGGTTGTCGAAACGCCAAGGGATCTGGCTGCCTATGAGAGAACAGGACAGTATACCGGTGTGTATCATGTCCTTCACGGAGTCATAAATCCTGCTATGGGAATTGGGGCAAATGACATAAAGCTCAAAGAACTTATACTTAGACTTGAGGCAGAGGATGTCGAAGAGGTAATAATAGCTACCAATTCAAGTGTAGAGGGTGAAGCAACAGCAATGTATATATCCAAATTGATAAAACCATCAGGTATAAGAACAACGCGTATTGCAAGCGGAGTACCTGTCGGGGGAGATTTGGAGTGTATAGATGAGATGACTCTTCTTAGAGCATTGGAAGGAAGAATAGCTATATAATACGAGAAAGGAAGGTATACGAGATGAAGAGAATTGGTATGCTGACAAGCGGTGGAGACTGTCAGGCACTTAATGCAACCATGAGAGGTGTTGTGAAAGGACTTTACGGGTGCTTCAAAGAGGTAGAAATATATGGCTTCTTAGAGGGCTATAAGGGTCTTATATATGGAAATTATCAAAAGCTTTCGGCTGATGATTTTTCAGGAATACTTACAAAGGGTGGTACAATACTTGGAAGCTCAAGAACGCCTTTTAAGGAGCTTGACATCCCTACTCCTGAAGGTCTTGATAAAGTTAAGTCCATGAAGGAAACTTATAAGAAACTTAAACTTGAC
>JAFUEG010000112.1 GCA_017464045.1 Lachnospiraceae bacterium | reverse complement strand
GAATGTCAATTAAGCTTTGATAAAAAACAAATTGGAGGGAAAGTGAATGGGTCTATTTGGAAAGGTGTTTGAGAAAAAGCAGTGTTCTATATGTGGTAATGATATAGGACTTCTGGGGAACAGGAAGTTAGAGGATGGTAATATGTGTAAGGAGTGTGCTTCTAAGCTGTCACCATTTTTCTCTGACAGAAAGAGCAGCACTGTGGCAGAAATAGAAAAGCAGCTTGCTTACCGCGAGGAGAACAGGGAGGCCTTGAAATCATTTCATACTACAAGAACTCTTGGTGATAATACGAAGATCATGATCGATGAGGATGCCGGGAAGTTCGTGGTGACGAGAGCAAGGAATCTGGAGGAAGCCAATCCTGATATCATCAATTTTTCTGATGTGACAGGCGCTGAGTTCAAGATTGATGAGGATAAGTCGGAGGAGAAGCGTGAGGATAAGGATGGCAACAAAGTAAGCTATAATCCGCCGAAGTACATATTCGAGTATGATTTCAACATTGTGATCAGAGTTAATAATCCATACTTTGATACCATAAGCTTCCAGCTTAATTCATCAAGTGTACGGATCAATGACGGCAATCCGCTTCCTGTCAATCAGAAGCCTAACGAGAGGCAGAATCACGATTATATCCGGTATGAGAAGATGGGTAATGAGATAAAGAATATTCTCACAGCAGCCCGTCAGGAGGCAAGACATGACAGGGAGACAGCATCAGCACCTAAGAAGCCTATTATCTGCCCTCTTTGCGGAGCAACTACAGTACCTACACCCGCAGGTACATGTGAGTATTGTGGCGGACCGGTGAAGTAAGATGAATAAGTTGTTGTTAATAATCAGATAATTACATATGGATTCATATATTAATGAGAGCTGTCCTGTGTTTATTCACAGGGCAGTTTTTTGTTAAAGTGTCCGAATGAATATATTATGTACACATAAATGAGGCGCTTTGTGCAAATTCTCCTAATAAATTTGTGCAAGTTGACATCGGCTTTTTGCTAATATGTAATCACTTGTGGGGATGTGACAGATGAATGTTAATTATATAATTATAATCAGCGTTAAGTATGCAAAAGCGAGAATAGTGGTAATGGTATGCTTATGCTTACATAGGCGGCATATTGAAAGCTCATGGCGATACATGTGATATGCAAAAAGGAGGACGAATATGAAAAAGAAAACATTATTTAAATGCAGAGGCCTGATAATTGCTGCGATGGCAATTATGACGTTCACCCCAATAACTAAGTATATAGTAAGTGGGGGGGGTACTGCCTGTGCGGCTGAACTGACCTATGAACAGGAGAAGGAACTAGAAAAGAAGAAGGATGATGAGGCGATTCGGTTAAGAAGCTTAAAGCCGACGGAAACTGCAGAAGGAGGTTACAGTCTTAATGAACCCCTTAAAGTCGGAATGAAGGTGACTTATACTCACGAGTTATATACCGCGACCTGTGAAGTGGCTAATTACGGTTTTTCAGGTAACGCTAAATTTGGTAGTGCAGCGGTGCTGCTTACTTATACATTTACACCTAAGTATAATGGAAAGTGGAACTTGTCATTTTACGAGGATTATAATGATCCTATTGATGCAGGTGCTTTCAAGGATGCTTCCGGTAATGTTCTCAGCACCGATAATACGCAGGTGGCAGGCGTTACATATACTGCAAGTGTATTAAAGAAAGCTAATACCGCTCCATGGGGATATAATGATCTGTTATTTCAAATAAATCTTAACTCACCCGAAATTGAGACCGCATCTGATTTCACCGGTTATTATGACCATAAGTTTGGCTTCATTCTTCCGTTAGTGATTTCTAGTATTGATGATTCATTGGTAATTGAAGATGATATCACGGCTAATTCAATAACACTTGACGGCTCGGTTCTTCAGTCACTTGGCTATCAGCCGAAAAGTGTGGGAATATTTTACAAAGAAGCTTCTGCAGCAGAATGGCAGCAGGCAGAAAGCACAACAATAACAGGTTTAAAAGGTAATACAGAATATCAGATCAAGGTTAATTATATCAAGGATGTATATGGTAATGCAGATAAGACCAAGGTTCTTACCCTTACATCCCCTGACTCCAATGTCATAAGTGTTCTTACTTCTATGAACACAAAGGTGGATATTAAGTCAGTTAAGATATCCAAAGCCAAGGTTAAGAAATTTAAGTATAAAGGCTATTGGTGGTGGTCAAGTGTAAGAAGAAGCTGGGTATGGGAAAAGCCCAGCACGTCCACATGTACAAGATTTAAGGTTACGGTCACCATTAAGAAGAAGGTTCCGGGAGCCAAGGGCTACTGGATCAATATTGACGGTGCTAATCAATATATGATGGACGGCAGCAAGACCAAGTGTTCCTTCTATGCTTTGGTTAAGGGCAAGAAGATTGGTAAGAAGGTTACGGTCAAGGCATGTGCATATAACCGTGCAGGCGGCAAGGGTATGGGACCTCTCGGTAAGGCCAAGAAAGCTAAGGTAAAGAAGTGATACCCCAGGTTGATAAAATCTGCTTAGATATTACCATGATGTAATATTAACCGATATTTTTGAAGGATATTCTGTGTTTAATATGGATGATACATACTTGTAAACTACATTTAATACAGGTTGTTATTAATATCTTTCAAAGGTGGAAAATGGAGGTTGATAATTATGAAACAAAGAACAATGAAACTGTGGAAACAGATGAGCATGATGATGCTTACATTGATGATGGCGGTATTTGTGCTGTCCGGTATAGGAAAGGAAGGTAGAGTTTTTGCAGCCACTCCTACTTTAAGCGGTAGTGGTACGTCAAATGATCCTTATACCTACACCTTTAATACTCTTGATGAAGGAGATAACTCATTTGATGTTGATTCATATGTGGGAAGCGGTTCTGCAGCTGGTTTTTATGTAGCATTTGAATTAAGTACTGAAGGGGATGTGGTGATTCCTAATGAATATGGAGAAGGTCAATATTATCCGGAGCGTGTTAAACATCTGAAAGCAGGAGAATCAGAATCCTTTAGATTTGACAAGAGCAAATTTACACGGGTTACGGTATTGTTCACGGCTGTTCATATTCACGATTGGGATTCTGAAACAGGAAAGTGTAAGATATGCGGTGAGCCTTGTACCCATGACTTCTCAGGCGGACATGATTGGTGTGATATATGTAAATGGAAGTGTACACATGAGAAGACTACTATAACAAATTATTATGAAAATCATGGCGAAGGAACTCATAGAGTGATTGCAAAATGTGATGTTTGTGGCAAGGAAGGACTTGAAATAGGCGAAGAAAACTGTACATGGGAGCTGCAGAGCAGCAGTTCAAATTATAATAGTAATAATGGTTCTTTGGCTGAACATGAATACAAATGTTCAAAGTGTAAACAGACTAAGAGAGAAAAGTGTTCATTTGATACCGTTGTAAGCACTACATCATCAGGTCCTGAGACACATACAATAAAAACTCAGTGTAAATGTGGAAATGCGCTCATTAATGATGTTAGCCATAAATGGTCCGGAGATACTTGTTCCGACTGTGGTTTTGTAAGAGTTCAGCCCGGTAAGATCAAGGGACTCAAGCTCAAGAAGGTTAAAAGTGTTAAGAAGAAACGCTGGAAGAAAGGATACTGGGATTCCTTTAATAGATGGCATAAAGGATATTATTATAACTATTACCAAGTTACATATAAGGTAACATTTAGTAAAGTGAAAAATGCAAAATATTATGAGATAACATATGATTCTGATGTATTTATATATAATCCTGAAACTACCAAGAAGATAAAGAGTGGTTCAAAGATAACTATGAATATTGCCAAAAAAGGAAACACATATATTACATTGGAAGCTGTAAGCAAAACAGGCAACAAATCAACATACAAAAAGAATTTTAAGTACAAAAATAAATAACATCCCAATATAGCATCCAAGTTACTGGCACAAGTGCCAGTGGCTTGGATATTTTAAAAAAGTATAACAGGAGGTAATATGAACAACAGATTTTTAACAACTCCGAAGAGTTTAATGTCTGCTCTTATGTCATTTGTAATGATTCTTTCGCTTGTACCTGTTACGGCAAATATGCAACAGGTGAAGGCAGAGGATAATGGTTATGTTGTTTTAGTGTTACATGACGGTGTAGATGATAAATTTTTTGATGCAAAAGCAGGAGAGAAAGTTC
>JAFUEG010000111.1 GCA_017464045.1 Lachnospiraceae bacterium | reverse complement strand
CTTGATGACAGGGGGTATGTTGAGCCTGAATATGAGGTTTATGCCCGACTTACTGATTTGGTACAGGTAACATCTGAAGGTCTTGATAGTTATGGGTATCTTAGCCAGAGCAGTAAAGAAGACCTGGCTAAACTTGCAGAATTATCAGACCGGCTTGCTACTATTTCAGGTAAGGAATTAAGAGGAGAGCTTCTCTCAGATGATGAATATGAACTTATACGTACCTATGGAGGTCAGATTGAGCATTTCTGGGAAGAAACTACAAAGGAACAGGCAGGAACAGATGATTTTTCAACTGATGAATTTCCGGCGGCTATAGTTGTTGATATAGCAACTGATCCAAATGGCGCTTGTCTTGAGGTAGGTACAGGAAGAGTCAATACTATCTATGTTATAGTTCCGGTTGATGGACAGCTTAAGGTTGCATCGGGAACAGTATATTCGTATTATGAATTTGCTCAACCGATAAGTGACAGACTTACAGATAGTGAGTGGAGAGTTATGCTCGGCATGGAGATAAATGAAAATGGAGAGTATAATTGGGACAGTGAAGTTGAAAGAGCTCAATGGACAAATTCATTTGTAAAGGATTGAGATATTCAGATATAAGGATGATAGGAATATCAAGTTATGTCAAAAAAAGAAGAACATAATATAAACAAAAAACAAAATAAGAAAAAAATAATTAAAACTGCGATTATAAGTATAATTACTGTGCTTATAATCGCAGTATTATGTATATTATCCATATATTATATGTGGAAAAAAGGTTTTTTCATACCAAATTATGTTACCTGGAATAATCAAAGTGATACCTTTAATATTGGCGAAGAAGTTGTTGATTTTAATCTGCAAAAAAAGGAACTTAAGATAACCGAACATGATACGGGAGTACTGTTATATGAAAATCCGGGTGAATGGCTGATTTCAGATTATTTTTACTCCGATATAGATTCAGATGGAAAAAACGAGGTCGTTTTAGTTGTTTGGAAACAAGGAAGTTTTGGGGAACATAAACCATTTTGGTATGAAGGTAAGGACAATAAATGGACACAGCACATCTTTATATTTAAATGGGATAGTGAAAAAGAGAATCGCCTTAAACCAATATGGATGTCCTCCGATATCGGAATCAAAGCGCATAAGGTGTTTGTTGATGAAAAAAACAGGATACACCTGATAGATAATAAAGGCGAAGAAACTGTATGGCAGTGGCTTGACTGGGGTTTGACACTAATCCAGGTTATAAAGGATTAGGAATAGGATAAAAATTTGTAAAAGATAATAAATTTGTGGCAAAAAACATATTTAGATGTTATAGTGTAGTTAGTAAATTTGCGATTAAACATAATAATTTATATGACGATATATAATTTGAGGTATATTTATGAGAGGGATATTTATTTCCATGGAGGGCCCCGACGGTTCCGGTAAGAGTACACAGCTTGAGCTTCTGAAAAATTATTTTTCGGAGAAAGGCTATGAAATAGTCATAACAAGGGAACCGGGTGGTACAAAAATCAGTGAGGCTGTCCGTGAGATTATATTAAATAAAGACTTTACCGAGATGAGTTATATGACAGAGGCACTTCTTTATGCATCTGCAAGGGCACAGCTTGTAAGTGAGGTGATTAAGCCGGCACTTGAAGAAGGCAAGGCGGTTATAAGCGACAGATTTGTGGATTCATCTGCGGTCTATCAGGGGATGGCAAGAGGTCTTGGAGTAGAAAATGTATATAAAATAAATGAGTTTGCTTTGCAGGGCATTATGCCTGAGCTTACCATACATCTTGACCTTCCTGCAGAGGTTGGAATAAGCAGAAAAAATGACCAGAAGGAGCTTGACCGCATGGAGCTTGAAGCGATTGATTTCCATGAAAAGGTAGCGGAAGGATATCGTAAGCTGGCAGCTCTTTCACCTGAACGTATCTATACCATAGATGCTACACAATCCATAGAAGATATACACAGACAGATAGTAAAAAAACTTGAAACCATACTGAATTAAAAAAGATGCGGGAGCATGCCTGCGATAGATACATTAATTCCGGCTATCCGGACCAGAAAGAAAAGAAAGGAGAGTAATAAATGGATATTAACCGTATAAACCAACTGCAGCAGCTGACTCAGGCCGAAGCACCTAAAACAAACGAAAAAACCAATGATGAATTCCGATTTACTCTCGTAAAAAACATAGAAGATAATGAGCTTCAGGAAAAGTTATCCTCACTTATGAAGGATATTGAAGAGCAGGGTGCGAGAATTGCAAAGCATATGGATATCAAGGATATGAAAAAGTACCGCACCACAATTAAGGAGTTTATGAATGAGATAGTTTCCAGATCTCATGAGTTTTCAAGAGAGAACTTCCTTGACAGAAGAGGAAGACACAGGGTTTACGGCATTGTCAGACAGGTAGACAAAAATCTGGATGAGTTGGCAGAGGAGCTCTTAAAGGACGAAAAGGATAATCTTGCGATACTTGGAAAGATTGATGATATAAGGGGACTTTTGCTGGATATATCAACGTAAATTATGCAATTTCAGCCAAATGCCGAAATTTGGTTTTATATATAAGCTTGATAAGAAGAGAAAAATGAGTATAATTGTATCTAAGCAAGGTATTTTATAATATAACCATATTGTTATTCAATATGTAATGAACATGGGGGACGGCTTATGAATTTCAGGGATATAGTAGGTCATGAGGACATAATTAAACATTTTAAAAGCAGCATAGAGATGGATAAGGTTGCGCATGCTTACATTATCAACGGTGAGGTTGGAAGTGGTAAGAAAGCTCTTGCAAGAGCATTTTCCAAGACTCTACAGTGTGAAGCCGGCGGGGTTGATCCATGTGAAAGATGTCAGTCCTGCAGACAGGCTGAGACAGATAACCATCCTGATATAATATTTGTGACACACGAAAAGTCGGTTATATCGGTCAATGATATCAGGCAGCAGGTTGTCAATACAATAGATATCAAACCGTATAAGAGCAGATATAAGATATACATAATTGAAGAATCCGAGCTTATGACAACGGAAGCACAAAATGCACTCCTTAAAACCATTGAGGAGCCGCCTGAGTACGGAATAATTATGCTTTTAACTTCAAATGTTGAAAAGCTTCTTCCGACAGTTATATCCCGTTCGATAGTATTAAATATTAAGCCGGTAAGAGAAAGGGATATACTTGATTATCTTACAAAGGAGATGGGACTTACCGAGGATAAGGCATATTTCTGTCTGGATTTTGCACAGGGAAATCTCGGTAAGGCTATTAAGCTTGCGGGAAATGATGAATATGTACATATAGTTGAGTCTGTTGTAAATGTACTTACACACATTCCGGATATGGATGTTGACGGACTTGCGAGGTCTATGTCAGATATAGAAAGATTTAAGCTTTCCATGGATGATTACATGGATCTTATGATGATGTGGTACAGGGATGTGCTTATGCTTAAGGTAACAGGTAATATCGATAAGCTGTTATTTAAGGAGCAGTATTCAACACTCAAAAAGCAGGCAGGAGTTTTATCATACAGTGCCATAGATGATAAAATTACTGCAATTGAAACAGCAAAAACCAGAATTGATGTAAATGCAAACTTCGATGTAACCATGGAGCTGTTATTACTTACATTAAAGGAGCGCTAAAATGAAAGACGTAATAGGCGTTCGTTTTAGAACGAACGGCAAGATATATTTTTTTGACCCACTTGACTTTGATGTTGAGGTAGGTCAGTTTGTAATTGTGGAAACTGCGAGAGGCGTAGAGTACGGCAAGGTCGTACTTGGAAGAAGACAGATAGATGAAGGAAAAATGTCTTCGCAGCTTAAGCCTATCATCCGTATGGCCAATGATAAGGATGCAAAGCAGCATGAGGATAATAAGGAAAAGAGCAAAAAAGCTTACGAAATCTGTCTGGAAAAAATAAAAAAGCACGGACTTGTGATGAAGCTTATAGATGCTGAGTATACCTTTGATAACAATAAGGTATTATTTTATTTTACCGCTGACGGAAGAGTTGATTTCAGAGAGCTGGTAAAGGATCTTGCAGCAGTATTTAAGACAAGAATAGAACTTAGGCAGATAGGTGTTAGAGATGAGACTAAGATTGTGGGTGGTATAGGAATCTGCGGAAGAGAACTTTGCTGCCACAAGCATTTGTCGGAATTTGTCCCTGTTTCTATTAAAATGGCAAAGGAGCAGAATCTTTCTCTTAATCCTACTAAGATTTCAGGTGTGTGCGGAAGACTTATGTGCTGCCTTAATCATGAACAGGATACTTATGTTTATTTAAATGAAAGAATGCCAAATGTCGGGGATATTGTTAAGACTAAGGATGGCAAAAAGGGCGAGGTCCATTCTGTCAATGTGTTAAGACAGAAGGTAAAGCTTATAGTTACACTTGAGGATGACACTAAGGAAATTGAAGAGTATAGTGTAGATGATCTGAGATTCAAGCCGAAAAAGAGAAAAAATGATAATCAGGTAAATGATGCCGAGCTTAAGGCACTTGAGGCACTTGAATCAAAGGATGTGGGTTCCAAGCTTAATGATTAAGACTGTTTAAATACAGATTTTACAGGATAATTATGGATGTTGTAATTAAAGAAAATGAGAGATTGGATGACCTTCAATGTAAAGGTTATTATATAATTCAGAATCCCGATATGTTTTGCTTTGGTATGGATGCTGTGTTACTTGCGGATTTTGCTACAGGTAAAAAAAATGCAAGAGCTATAGATCTTGGAACGGGAACGGGCATTATTCCCATTCTTATGGAAGCAAGAGACAAGGCAGCGCATTTTACGGGACTTGAGATTCAAAACGAAAGCGCCGATATGGCGCTTCGTTCAGTTATGTACAATAATTTAGCTGACAAGATTGATATTGTCTGCGGGGATATTAAGGAAGTCGATAAGCATTTTCAAAGGGAAAGCTATGAGATAGTTACATCTAATCCTCCATACATAAGCGGTGATAAGGGACTGCTCAATGCAATGGAACCGAAAAATATAGCAAGGCACGAAATACTTCTTTCGCTTGAGGATGTGATAAAGGCTGCTGCTTATCTTTTGAAGGTGGGCGGTACGTTTGCCATGATTCACAAGCCCTTCAGACTGGCAGAGATTATAAGAATTTTATCAGATTATCATCTTGAGCCGAAGCGCATCAGAATGGTGCAGCCTTATGCGGATAAGGAACCCAATATGGTATTGATTGAGTCGGCAAAAGGCGGCAGGCCTATGGTTAAGGTTGAGCCGGCACTTATTGTATATAACAGTGACGGAAGCTATACCGAGGAGCTTTTGAAAAGGTATAACGGATAGTAAAATACAGTGATGCTAATTAGGATTTAAGGTGAGCATATAGGATAAATAAAGTTAAAGAAAAGGATAGGAATATGGCAGGTAAATTGTACCTTGTGGCTACCCCGATAGGCAATCTTGAAGATATGACCTATCGAGCAGTCAGAATTTTAAATGAGGTGGATTTGATAGCGGCTGAGGATACGAGAAACAGTATCAAGCTGTTAAATCATTTTGAAATAAAAACCCCTATGACAAGTTATCACGAGCATAATAAATACGAAAAAGCCGATGAACTTGTTTCACTTTTACTTGAGGGAAAAAATATAGCCGAGATAACCGATGCCGGTACACCGGGAATTTCTGATCCGGGTGAGGAACTTGTTAAAAAATGCTATGAGGCGGGCATAGAGATTATTCCGGTGCCGGGAGCATGTGCGGCAGTTAATGCACTTATCGCTTCAGGTCAGCCTACGAGAAGATTTGCCTTTGAGGCGTTTTTGCCGTCAGATAAAAAGGAAAGAAAAAGCGTACTTGATGAGATAAAAAAAGAGACAAGGACTTTAATTATATATGAGGCTCCGCACAGACTTATAAAGACATTAAAAGAACTGTTCGAAGCTCTTGGAGACAGAGAAACAACCGTATGCAGAGAGATTACGAAAAAGCATGAAACTTTTTTTAAGACGACTCTTTATAAGGCACTTGATTATTATACGGAAAATGAGCCAAAGGGCGAATGTATAATAGTAATTAAAGGTTTGGATGCAGACGAGCTTGAAAAAGAAACCATGGCAAAGTGGGAGCAGATGTCAGTAACAGAGCATTTAAGCATGTACATGGAGCAGGGCATTGACAAGAAGGAAGCTGCAAAGCTTGTGGCGAAGGACAGAGGAGTTTCAAAGAGAGAAATTTACGAATATACGATAGATATGTAGGATACGTATATGATTGAAAATAGTATATGAGTTTGACAGCATAAAGATTTTAGTTACAGTAATTTAAGAGGTAGAGTGATATGAAATTCAGTGAAGAGTTAAATCGTTATATCGAATTTATCGGTTGCTCAGCAAGTGATTTGAGCAAGGAAGCCGGTATGTCTCCTGCAGCAATAAGCAGGTATCTCAATGGTAAGAGAGAGCCGGAGCTTGGAAGTGAGTACATTGACAGAATAGTGGATGCATTATATAAGCTTGCATCGGATAAGGGTATTTCCGTAAAAAGAGATGAAATGTATGAAAGCTTTGAGGCAGGCATAAGAGAAAATAAAAATAAGTACGATTTTAAAGATTTTATAGATAATTTCAATCTCCTTCAATCCGGACTCAATATGTCCAATATAAGTATGGGAAAAGCACTTGGTTATGATGCTTCTTATATATCCAGAATAAAAAAGGCGGAAAGAAAGCCGCTTGACATAGATGATTTTATCGAAAGAATAACAACTTATCTGTTGTCGAATTACAGCTCTTCCAATAAAAGAAGCTTTATAGCAGGTATTTTTGAATGTAAGGCTGATGAGCTTAAGACAGATGAGCGTTACAGGTCTAAGATTAAAAGCTGGCTTTTGGAAAAACATACGGATTACAATGAGATTATACAGAATTTTCTTGTTAAGCTGGATGACTTTTCCATAGATGATTACTTAAATGAGGATTTAAGCAAAATTAAGATTCCTACAAGTCCGATAATCATAAGAAACGGAAAAAACTATTATGGAGTTGAAGGAAGAAAGGCTTCCGAGAAGGATTTTATCAAGCTTACACTTTTGTCAAAGTCAAATGAGCCGATATTTTTCTACAATGACCTTCCTATGACCAAAGCTGCTGAGGACGAGGATTTTAAGAACGGATATATAGTTGCCATGTCCATGCTTCTTAAAAAAGGTCTGCATCTTAATATGGTTCATAATGTGGACCGTCCGATGGAGGAAATGATTCTTGGAATGGAAAGCTGGTTACCGATGTATATGAGTGGAGCTATATCACCTTATTATTTCCCTAAAAAACCATCGGATATGTTTTGTACCTCTCATATGACCTCGGGATCGGTGGCACTTTCCGGAGAATGTATAAGCTCAAATCAGGAGCGTGGAAAATTCTATCTCACAACCAAGAAGGAGGAGCTTCCGTACTATAAGGCAAAATCGAAATATATGCTTAAAAAGGCAAAGCCTCTTATGGTGATATATACTGCCGATAAGGAAGAAGAGTTTCAGGAATTTCTAAAAAATGAGGACAAGGAAGGATTTCAGGAGGTTTCAAGCGAACACTTTAAAAATATGGATTTTATAATAAGCAGAAAATGGGTTGCAATTAATAAGCTTCTGTCGCCGAAGATACATTTTGTAATTTATAACGAAAAGCTTCGAAATGCAATAAGGACTTATCTGCTTGGATAAAACAGGTAAAATTACCACATCTGTCAATGACAGATGTGGTAATTTTATTTACAAAATATTATTTTTATGGGATAATAAAAACATCAATTTTAAGAAGGAGGAAATCGGATGAAGATAACAAAAAAAATAATGGCAATGCTTTTGTCGCTTGCCATGGTACTTTCTTTCATACCGGCTAATGTTGCCCGTGCTAATCTTTCTGGGAACATAACCTTGACATTTAGTGGCCCTTGGGATGTTGGCGGAGTAAGTGTTAGCGCTGATAAGTCAGGAGAGGTTACTGTTGCTGCTGATGATGTAATAACATTAACAAATTTTAATTCGGAAACTATGGAAGCATATCTGCATGCAAGTGATGGATTTGAAACCACACTTGTTGTTGATGTAGATGGAAAAACAAGCCTTTCCACATCAAATGCTGATGGTGTGCCGAATAGTGCAACTTTAGAATTTTTGGTCAGAGAAAAGAATAACGGCGGCGGTGGCGGCGGAAATGAAACCGCTGTAGGAGTACAGTTCGATAATGCAAATGTTAGTGGGAATACCATAACATTTACTGTTCAGGCACAATCGGGAGATGTTGAGGTAACGGCAAATGTTACAGGTGTTACAGAGGGCGTTGCAGAATGGAATGGAAGTGTACTGAATATTGACCGAGGCCATTTGGGCGATGTAATATTTACTTTTGACGATGCTTACGACAATGATAATATGGGAGTGCGTATTAATGGAGCAGCGGGATATAGTAATGTTCTGGCCGTAAGTGAATCAAAGACCTGCTCTCTTGGCGGGTTAGGTATACCAGATGGCGGAATTCATTTTGAAATTTATTATGGAAATTTCGGCGGTGGCGGAGAAAATCATCAGCCGGTAGGAAATAAAAAGGCAAAGATTAACCTTTCAGGTCCTGAAGGAAGCTGGCAGGTAGCCCCTATGGTTTATGAGGAATATGATATCGTAACCGAAGAATACTCAAGCATGGAGTACAGCAAATATGCATATGTAGTCGATGTATCTATAAATGGTGGACAAAGAACTGAAGCAGTCAGCCAGTATTCAAAGGGCATGGATTTATCAAGATATGCATCGCAGGAGATAACCTACAATAGAGAAGATAGTGAAGATAAAGTAGATATAAAGTTCTTCTCTAACTGGGGCAATAGAATAGAAAGCGTTAAGATTAATGGTACTTCTTATGATATACCTCTTAACTATGATGACAGAAATGCATGGTTAAATGCTTTTGGCGGACAGGGTATCGGCTTTACTATTGAAGATGTTCCTGTATCGACCGATACAGATACTGACGGCAATGAAATATATAACATCGAGGTTAAGGTTCGTCCTATAACCGAGGAAGAGTGCTATATCGGTAACTTCCTTTGGTCAAATGATGACAGAATGGATCCGGATATAGAGGGTAATAAATATAACGATATGTATATCGGACATTCAAACCTTGAGCTTTTATCAATTACCTATGATGACGGTACGGGTGAGCATACTGTAGATTATGAAGATTTACTGGATGAAAACGGTAATGAAACTTTACCGTTTATACATCAGAGTACCAATACAAACTTTGAAACCGGTATAGAGATGAGCGAGATGGTTGTACCGGAGGGCTCGTGGGTAACTATGAAGATTGAAACCAAGTATGGTTATCAGGTTAAATCCTTTGATATTAATGGAAGCGACATAAGACTTGGAGATACATCAGTATTCAGCTTCCGTATCGGTAAGGGTAACTTCCACATCGGAGCACATGTTGAAAAGCAGGAAGACGAGGCAAAGGTTGAAGCTGACATGGTTTCTGATGCAGCAGTTGAGCTTGCGGAGGGAACTCTTGAAACAGGTTCAGCAAGACTTGAGGTAGCGGATGCCAAGATTAGTGATGAGAAGAAGGCTGATTTTGAGAACGAGGCTGATGAGGCAGGATATGAGATAGAATCTTACCTTGACCTTAGTCTCAATCAGGTATTTTATAAGGGTACCGGCAACAGTAATGATGTATGGGCTAATCCTATGAATGACCTTAAGGAGCCTGCTACAATCGCACTTGCTTTATCGGATGATATTGATCCCGAAAATGTAACAATAATTCATAATATTCATAACGGAGATGAATTTGAGGTTATTGAAACAGAGTATATAGAAGAGTATAACGCAGTAGCCTTTGAGACAGACAGCTTTTCTGATTTTGCGATAGCAACCAAGGCAGAAGAGAAACCTGAGCCTAAGACTTCTACAGGTACCGTTTCATCAGAAGGTATTCTTGTTATTCAGGACAGCCCTTCAATAGTTGCAGGTATGGTTCATGCAAAGAGCGACGCTAAGGATGATGTGGAATTCAGATGGGTTGCATGTGAGGAAAATACTCCGAATGCATGGTTTGAGATAAGCCCATGGACTAAGAATAACGAGTGGGTTAACTGGACACCGACAGATGCAGGTAATTATATTCTTGTATGCTTCACAAGAGTAGTAGGAAATGAAGAAAAGTCACAGATTTCCAAGTCGGTAGGTGTTGTATACAGCAAGCATGTTATAAAGGATATCTGCCAGATTCCTTACAATGACGGATATTTGATAGGTTTTGAGTCTACTCAGAATCCAAATCAGTCATATCAGTATGAGATGCTTGTTATGGACTTAACACTTTTTGCATCAGGCAATCCAAACTGCTGGATACTTAGCACAGGAAGAGCAACCGTATCCGAGGGTAATGCTATATGGATTACATGGAAGCCTGAGTATGGTTATTATCTGACACTCTTTAGAATTTATGACGGAGAAGGCCATTTACTTGACCAGACCTGTTATGGCTTTGCAAATGCATATTAATAGTGTGACAGGTACCATGTGATATCAAAAATGAGGACCGGTTTTTCTATGTATCTTTTTTAGGTACACGCAAATCTCGCTATCGCTCACGATTTGCTTAGCACCTAAAAGCATATCATAGAAAAGTCGGTCCTCATTTTTTTATTGTATTTGCGCGGATTGAATGGTAGAATACACTATATGAATTTATTATATTTATTTATATAATCAAGAATAAACAAGATTTAATGAGGAGGATTTAAAAATGAATGCGAGAACAGCAGGTATAGTTAGTTATATTACATGGATAGGATGGATTATAGCACTTATTATGGGAGACCAGGATGATGAATTTGTTAAGCATCATTTAAATCAGGCGCTTATTCTTAATATTTGTGCTACCGTTTGTAGTGCGATAAGTGGTATATTTGCCCTGATTCCTATTATCAGATTTTTAGGAGCTATAGTTTTTGGACTTATTGGTCTTGTTATTTTATTGATGGCAATTGCAGGTATTATATCAGCAGCTAACAACAGTACAAAGCCGTTACCTGTTGTAGGCGAGATTAAGCTTATGAAGTAAGGAGCAGCTATGTATAAGGATATTTCAGGACTTGTTCTTTATCGTGATTTGAGTGGTGACAGCATATTATATAAGATGGCCGAGATTTTTCATGACAGGGATAACAAGCTCTGTGATGATGCGACGATTATAAGCAGATTTTACAGTCAGGTTAAGAGAATATTGGATGTCGCGACAAGCTATGGCTTTAACCGAAATCTATGGCAGGATTATCTTGCATTTTATCTTATTACCAATGAGAATTCTTTCACGCTTACCTGTGAAAAGGTTGGTGCAGGTGATGGAACTGTCAATAAATTTGCAAAAAATGATTATGCTGTTTTTGACAGACTTTTTCACTTCGATTTTTCCAAGATAGAAGCTGAGCTTGGTATCGATTGCTTTTCGACCATAACCAATTATAAATCACTTCCGAAAAAAGAACAGATGTATAACCAGAATGTCAGTGAAAAAGTAAGATATATAAGTGACCATGTAAGTGAGGCGTCTAATGTTGACGAGATCTTTGACATAATGACCGGTTTTTATAAGCAGTACGGGGTTGGCATGTTTGGACTCAATAAGGCTTTCCGTATAAGTCATGAGGATGGTAAGAATCTGGAATTTATAGCCATCAATAATACAGACAAGGTTATGCTGTCAGACCTTATAGGTTATGAGATTCAAAAGAAAAAGCTTATTGATAATACCGAGGCATTTGTACAAGGCAAAAAGGCTAATAATGTTCTTTTGTTTGGTGACAGCGGAACAGGTAAATCCACGAGCATAAAAGCAATTATGAATGAGTATTATGACCAGGGTCTT
>JAFUEG010000110.1 GCA_017464045.1 Lachnospiraceae bacterium | reverse complement strand
TTTAGGCAGGACGAAGCAACAGCTGTTAAAGCGAAACAGACAGAAAAAGAACTTGAATTAGATAAAGATGAGGAAGATAAAGTAAAGGAATAAATGTCAATTTGGAAGTAATTATTAACAGATAATCGGATAGCTTAAAGATAAAAAACGGGTGTCAAATCGGAGAATGAGTAAAATGCGAATACTGCTATTAACCGCAAGGATAAACCAAGTCAAGACAATGACGAATTATATCTCCTGCCCCATTAATCTGCCCCCATTATAAATTGACATCTAATCCTTTCTCCTACTTGCCAAGAATGAACGAAAAATATTATAAGCCAATCACATATTCGCAGGGTGCGACCTTAAAGGAAGTTTTGCAAGGACATCTTGAAAAGGAATTCAAAGGAGTAAAAAATTCCGACTGCTTACTAATCCTTTCCGCGCTTTGCGGCCTTATCTCACCGGAGGAAGTATCAACGCTGTTTCCTTTCGTGAGCTACAACTACGCTTTTAAGCAGCTGGCATCTCTGACATCCGAAGGAAAGATGGTAAGGGTTACACTGTATCACAAGAATAAAGAAGTATTTGATGGGCGAACATCAGTTTTGTTTTCATTAAGTAAGGATGGTTTTAAGTATGTAAAAGAAAAATATCTTCCTGATCTACGGAACTATAAGAAACCCTCAGATAAGTATGCCTGTCATGACTATGGAATGAGCTGGAACTTTATGGCAATGATAGCCTGTCCGTATGTTCCATCTATCAGAGGCCTTTATAGCGAACTGTTGTTCGATAATGGTAAAGCAGTAACAAGAGTAAGTGATGATAGCCTGCGTATAGACGGTACTGCCTTGGTAGATGGGGATACAGTGTATATAGAAGAAGATAGAGATACAGAGAGTATAGGAGTATTAAGGGATAAATTTAAGATATACGGATACCAGGGATTTAACCTTGCAAAGAATAACTCATTTGTAGTTCTTTCAATAAAGGAACCATTTGTGAATCCTATGGATCCTAATTATATAAGACACGGAAAGAATGTAAGGTTTTCAATAAAACACTTAAAAGCAGCTGTAGAACTGTTTAAGATACATCCGGAAATAAAGAGAAAGGGTGTATTACAGTTTGATGATCTGTATAGAAAGATTGCAGCAGGCGAGATACCACATTCTTCTCTTACAGAACTTGTAGAAGAACTTTATAGAGATTGTGATGATGTAGGATATACACAATTTGAAGATACAACAGAGGAAAGACCGGGGTTATTATCTTTTGATGGGCTTATAGAAGATCATCTTAAGGAACTTAAGGGATACAGAAGCAGTATTTATTGTTATGAGTATGCAAAACATCAGGAAGAGTTCTGTACGAAAAAAAGGAATGCTCTTCTTGAAGCCATCCTTGCGGATGGCATTCACTCATCTTCTACCCGGGATAATGTTGCTCCGGATATACAGTATTATTTGTATGGCTTTAGGCTGTTTATAGGGCCTACTTATATGATCGATAAGGTATATTTCTTTGCTTTTTATGAAAAAACCGGTATCAAAGAGATAATGGAACGTACTATAGAGCAGTATATCCCTAACATCGATGTTACTTCCTATAGAGCTGATTATGTTATTACGGCAAACAGCCCGCTAAAGCGGTCTGATGCTCCTATTAACGTTTTCGATATGCGAAATGGCTATGAAAGTCCAAGGTGGGTTATATTTGTCGAGAACCTTGCTTATGACCTGTCAGCTGCGGTGCGGCTTAAAGCCGCTATGGAGTGTTTTAATCAAAAGCGGACCGGCTCTCAAGGTGTACTTATTGTATGCCTTGTACGGAATCAGAAAGAAGCCAAGTATTTCTATGACCTTTTGGATATGTCACGCAATGTGCGACCTAATTCTGATTTAAACATAGTTTTTATTGATATCTGTCCTGTCCTTGAATGGATACACCCCGATGGCAGCAGGCTCATGTATGACAAGCTTGACCCTCAGATAAGTCCTCTTTACGGGCTGAATCCTTCCGGGAAGCGCCAGATTGTTAATGTTTCAAAACACTACAAAGAAAAGATTTGAGGTTTGTTTATGAAAGAGATCCACGTTTATACACATAAAAACCTGTCTACACGCGAATTTGCGGCGCTTAATCTATGCCGGAATGTATTAGAAGACGTCCGGCCGGATTATAAAGACAGATACGCATTATCAGACGGCGAAGTCATTACCTTTAACTCCGCCGTGGAGGTGTTTGATAACCTCATTGAAAGGGACAAAGAATAATAAAATAGAAGGGGATAATAGGGGAAATGATACTTATATCGTCGGCTTTTGCTCTTAGTATGACTTGCTTGTATATTGCCGTCGTATGCTTGATTTAACTATATTTTTTTAATATTCTGAATGTGCATACAGTGTATTTAATGTGCTTTGAGTGGGGGTATATATTGAAGAGCTTTTTACTTGTATGGGACATAGAAAGCTATAAGTGGCCAAACTTACGGCATGATATTGCCAAAATACGGCAATTAAAAGAGACAAATATGCCGTATATAATGAGTTGGCCGGTTATTTCTGCCGAGCCGGCAGCGGGCGATGATTTTTACCTTATCGTACAGAATTGCAAGCCTATGGGTAGTCTTATCGGCTATGGAAAGATACGACGTGACTCATACACGTTTGACTTCCAATACCGGCGCAGATCGGTGGATATAGAATTTATCGAGCTTAACGACCCCGAAGAAAAGCTTTTGATAGATCTGCCTACTCTCCAGTTTCTTTATCCGGATCAGGACTGGGCTATTGAGTGGTCAGGTTTTCCTATAAAAAATAAATATGAGGAAATGCTGAAAAAGCTATGGAAAGAAGATGCTAAATGACCCTATTCCTGTCCGTGAGAATCCGGACTTTGGTTTTAAGTATGATGATATAGAAGATTGTGGGGAAGGGCTTGTTTCCCTGCAGAACCTCGGCATCATATGTGAACCCTATTATTACAACTGTGGCATTAAATATGCGGTAAATGACTGTCTCGTGCGTGAATCCGTTGCTGACAAGCTTGTTATGGTAATTGACCGCCTGCTGCCCTCTCACTGCACGCTCCGTGTATATGATGGCTGGAGACCTTTTATCGTTCAGCAGGAACTCTGGGAAGAATACCGGCTGATTATAAAAAATGAGAATCCTTCGTTTACAGACGAAGACGTTGACTTTTTTACGTCAATGTTTGTAGACAAGCCAAGTATCAATACAAGTGACCCGTTCTTGCACAGCACCGGCGGAGCAGTGGATCTTACGGTATGCTACCGTGACGGCTCTCCTCTTGAGTTTGGCAGTGATTATGATAACTTCACTCCTAAAGCATATTCATATTATTTTGAAGAGAAGTATGAAGAACATGGATATAATAACGTGGCCCAGTATAACCGCAGACTTTTATATAATGCCATGACCTCTGTAGGCTTTACATCCCTTCCTACGGAATGGTGGCACTTTGACTACGGCAACCGTAACTGGGCTTATTATACGGGGAATGTCCCTATATATAAGGGTATCCTTGATACTAAGGAGGGCGTATGAACTATGTGACTACCGAAAAAGTACGTGTTCTTTCCGATGAACTTATAACAGATGCATGGAACTCATGGAAAGACGATGTTATGAACATGAAAGACGTTGAGCTTTGCAGCCTCTTTTTAAAGCTTCATAAAGAAAAAGCCTTGCTTACCATAGATTATAACGTCATAACTCATATGGAATGGGATATACAGCGTATTGAAGACGATAAGTATGCTTTGGGGATATATTACGAGATACACTCAGACGAGCCCGGGATGGGCAATGCTCTTATAGACCTGTATCGTGGCTGGTACGGTTCTGAGGAGTTAAACCACCGCCTTATAAATGAACCCGGCCGGATCAGCACCCTTAAAGATTACTATGAGCAGATCAAAAAAATATATTTAAGACAAAAGGAGAAAAATATCTTTGATTACACCATCTACGAATACAATCAATAATTGTCCTTCATATCACGAGATAAAGTGCAATATTGCAAAAATGTATCCTTTTTGTGATATGACCTGCCCTATGAATAAGGACAGTAAAAGAATCCTGGAAGGAGGAAAACGTAGTGAAAAAGAACGTACGTGAGCAGATATCGGATATCATTAAGAACCGATATAGCGACAAAGAGCTTCCACAATTAAACCTTAAAGTTGTTTCCGGCCGTATTGTATGCCGAAACTGTGGTAAGGAAGGATCCTGCTATAACATCCTCGGAAATCCTAACAACTACTGCGGTAACTGTGGCATCAGACTTGGATTTCCGTATATGTCTGAGCCGTTTGATGATAAAAAGGAGGTAGGTCATGCCTAAAGATAATATCAGATACCTTATTTATGGAGCTGTTCTTGTCTTATTGATGCTCTTATGCTGTGTCAGTCCTGTAATAAAATGACAGCGCCCGCTGCCATTTTATGTTTTTTAGTGCCAGAAAGGATATCTCTTTCTACACTTTTCAAATATTTCCACTAATTGTCTCTGTATATGTCCACAATATGTCCTTTACAAAAGACAAAAACTGCCTATGAAGAATATAATCATAACTGAAAAACCCTCTGTTGCGCAGGACTTTGCAAGGTTTTTAGGCGTCTCGGGGAGTAAAGACGGTTATCTTGAAAACGATAAATGGATCATAACATGGTGCTACGGTCACCTTGTTACTCTCTCCTATCCTCAGAAGTATGACGAGAAGTATTCCAAATGGAATATAGACGACCTCCCGTTTCTTCCGGAGAAATATAAATACGAAGTCATTGCCAATGTCAAAAAACAGTTTTATACAATCAAAGACTTATACCATCGTGATGATATAAGTACGATCTACTTAGCAGGGGATCCTGCCAGGGAAGGTATTACTATCCAAAGCTATGTGTTGCAGCAGGCGGGATATAATAAATCAGCAAAAGTCCTTGTTGTATGGGTGGACTCTCTTACCGATTCCGAAATGAAGAAAGGTCTTGAAACTGCCAAACCCTTATCTTCATACAGAACTCTCATTGACAGTGGGTATGAAAGAGCTATTGAAGATTATGCCGTAGGTATTAATTATTCAAGAGCTTTATCATGCAAGTTTGGCTTCTATGGATCCGATAAAAAATACCATCCGGTATCTGTTGGCCGTGTTATGACTACAGTCCTTGGAATGATCGTAGATCGTGAAAATGAGATAAAAAACTTCAAAGAAACGGTATATTACCGCATTGTAGCAGATGTAGGCTTTGATGCTGAGTGGAAAGCCGTTGAAGGAACCCGCCTGTATGGGAGTGATACAGTGTATAACCAATGCGGCTTTTTGTCAAAAGAGGCAGCGGGCGCGTTTATATCCGGACTTTCAAAAGATATGAGCCTTACCGTTAAAGACGTAAAAACCTCTTCTGAAAAAAAGAATCCTCCGTCATTGTTTAACTTGGCCGAGCTTCAGAGTGAATGTACCAAGCGGTTTAAGATTTCTCCCCAGGAGACCTTAAACGTTGCTCAAAAGCTCTATGAATCGAAATTAACCACTTATCCGAGAACTGATGCCCGTGTACTTACAAAAGCTATGTTTAGCGAGATTAAGCGTGTTTTTGACGGACTTATTCGCACAGGCTACCGTAAAAGTGAGATAGAATATATCCTTTCTACTGATTATTCTTCAGTAGGCAAATCAAAAAAATACGTAGACGACAGTAAAGTATCAGATCATTACGCTATCATACCTACAGGCCTTGGATCCGGAATAGATAAATTATCTGACTTGGAACTTAATGTCTATCATTTAATAGTAGACCGTTTTCTTGCTATTTTTTATCCCCCTGCAGAGTATAAAAAGACGGCTGTTACACTCTTCCACTCGTCTAATGAGTATTTCTTTGCTACATCCAAAGAGCTTATTAACAGCGGATTTTTAACTCTTTATGGAAATGAAGAAAAGGACGATGAAGAAATTTCCGGACCTATAGTGGCAAAAAAAGGGGATATTTTAAGCGTTAAATCCTTTAGCCAGAAAGAAAGCAAAACACAGCCGCCCAAAAGATATACTTCCGGATCCATTATACTTGCTATGGAAAATGCCGGAAAACTCATTGAGGATGAAGAGCTGCGTGCTCAGATCAAGTCGTCCGGGATAGGCACAAGTGCCACCAGAGCCGGTATCATACAAAAGCTTATTGATATTAAGCATCTGTCCCTTAACAAAAAGACTCAGATCTTATCTCCGTCTGAAGATGGCTATATCATATATAACGTTGTTAAGAAATCTATTCCTTCACTACTTAAGCCGGAATTTACGGCTAACTGGGAGAAAGGACTTTCCCAGATAGAATCCGGTACTATTACAAAGCAGGCGTATCACTTGAAACTTGAAGACGAGATTAAGAAGAATCTGGAGGTGATCAAAGGTATGGAAGAGAATCATCAGAATGCGAACGGTGCGGCAGCAGGCGGCAAGAAAGAAATCGGCAACTGCCCTCTTTGTGGTAAAAAAATGTTTGAAGTTAAAGATAAGGGATATGGATGTAGTGGGTTTAAGCCGGATAAAAGCGGTTGTAACCTGTTTATTCCTTTTACGGTATCTGGTAAGAAGCTCGGTTCTAAAGCCTTATCTGCCCTTGTAGAAGGCAAGAATACAGATAAAATTAAGGGTTTTAAGAAAAAGGACGGTAGCGGTACATTTGACGCTGTTTTAGGCATAAAAGACGGTAAAGTAAGCTTTATTATGGATAGTAAAGAGCAGATCGCTCCATCTTCTTATGTTTATACGTGCCCTAAATGTGGCCACAAATTTGAAGATAAAGGTTATGCTCTTATATGTCAGTGTGGAGTTAAGATCTACCGTAAAGTGGCAAGTCATATTCTTACAGATAACGAAATGAGTGCTCTTTTAGCAGGCAGGACCGGTGCTATAAACGACTTCAAGAAGAAAGATGGAACCCCGTTTTCTTCGCCCGCTGCCTTGATACTTGATGAGAACTACGAAACGAAATTCAAATTTATCAACGAAAATGAGTAATGTGCAGAGAAAAGGCCGCCGTATGGCGACCTTTTTAGAATCGAATACTACTTTAATTTCTTTAGCTGAGTTTCGGATATGCCAGAAATGGCTATGGCGTCCTCTTGATTCATTCCCCTTTTAATACAATTCTGGTAGACCTGAATCGTTTTTGCGGCTATACCTTCGGCTTTGCCCTCGGCTCTTCCTTCTACTTTGCCTTTCATAATAAGGCTTTGCGCTACATCACACATACTGACATTCCTCCTTCCCTTTATTTATTCATATAATGCTTGCTTATCATCGCCTGCTGCCAAAATAGCGCATCTTGTTTTCCTGCCGCACAATCGGCATATCAAGCTTCTTTTTCTCCGGCAAGACGGTTGTTAATTCCTTTAGCAACTCGTTTTTGCAAAACTCGCAATACTCTCCGATCGATATAGGCCTGCCACATTTTTTACATTTTATTGAACTGTCAGAGCCAAGCTGCAGTTTTCCATCATTTATCCATTTTTGTAGTGTATCTTCCTCAATCTGGCAGTTTTGAGAGACTTCCGATATATTTGCCCCCTTATGTTCAAAAAGGTATTTTTGAGCCGTTTTCAGGGCTTGCTCAATCTTTTCACGGCAAGACGGACAGATCTCGGGACCGGCTATGTAGTTGAACAGTTTTCTGCATTCTCTGCAGGCGCGTACATCCATACTATTTACCTTTGTTCTTCTTTTCTTTCTTCTCTTTCTTGCTTTTTCTTTCCTTTTTCTTCTTACGGAAGATCTCTTCGAGTTCAGCATCAAGCCTTGTTACGGGCTTATCCTTTAAAATATAGCCGTCTATCATAGGCATTAGATGTATGATATTATCTACATCCGAATTACCACTATAGAACACGATGGCGGTATTTTTATATTCCGGCCGTTCTTTAATCATGGAGCAGAGTGTCATTCCGTCGCAGGTAGGCATCTCAAAATCAATAATCACCATATCCGGAGGATCCATTCCGGCCAAAATCTTTATACAGTCAAATGCTGATTGTGCGGTAAAAACTTCATACCGCTTTTCCAAGGTTTTTTTCAGAAGTTTGATAAAAGTAAGGCTATCATCGCACACGACTAACTGTTTTCGCCGAACTGTCCTTGGTCGTACCGATATGATTTCTTTTATATCATCAATAGTCTGGCTTATATCGATAGGACGGGCAAACTCTGTAACAGATATATCTTTTCTTGTAAAGAACGGCCTTGCGTTCTTCAAGTCCTCAATTTCTCCTATAAGGAAGATATGTTTATTCTTCTCATAAGCAACATCCTGGATATAATAAATGATCTTTTGAGCCAGCTTACTTTCTGTAGAGGTTACATCTACTACAAAGCAGATAGGATCATTTATTTCCGGTATTCCGTCTGTTGAGGTATATATAACCTTGGTCTTGTATTCATTTGAAAATATGGTTAATAAAGCATCTGTACGGAAATTTTTCTTTTCACAGATGATATATACTGTATCGTTAAACACGTTAGA
>JAFUEG010000109.1 GCA_017464045.1 Lachnospiraceae bacterium | reverse complement strand
TTCTAAACCTTCCAGTACCGACATATCTAATCTCTCCTGTTATTGAATTATTTAATAAAAATTAATAATTATAAACAAACTATAATTATTTATCATCATTTAATTATCCGGCTATAGCAAAGTATACAAGTACAAGTACACCTAAAACTATCCTGTACCAGCCAAATAATTTGAAATCCTTCTTTCTTATATAACTCATAAGAAAACGTATAACAAATATTGAAACCACAAATGCAACTGCCATACCTGTCAGCAATATTACAAGTTCAGTATGCGAAAATGCCAGTCCAAACTTAAGTATCTTGATAAAGCTAAGACCAAACATAACAGGCACAGCCACAAAAAATGTAAATTCTGCTGCTGCAACTCTCGAAACTCCTATAAGCAATGCACCTATAATTGTCGAACCTGAACGTGAAGTTCCCGGAACAATCGATAAAACCTGAAATAAACCTATAATCAATGCAGTCTTATATGTAATATCCGAAAGTTCTTTAATCTTAGGTTTTCTTTTTTTATTCCAGTTTTCAACCAGAATAAAAGCTATACCATAAAAAATAAGTGCAAGTGCTATTACCGTCGGTGTCTTTAAATGCGCCTCTATATAATCATCAAATAAAAGTGTAACCACTGCTCCGGGTATGCATGCCACTACAACCTTAAACCATATTGAAAAAGTTTCTTTTCTTATCGCAGGTTTTTTATCATCCAACTTAAATGGCCACATTTTATCCCAAAAAAGTATAACAACAGCTAAAATTGCTCCAAGCTGAATTACAACAAAAAACATCTCCTTAAATTCATCAGAAACGTTCATTTTTATAAATTCATCAACTAAAAGCATATGTCCGGTGCTGCTTACAGGAAGCCACTCGGTTATACCTTCCACAATTCCAATAATAATAACTTTAATTATTTCTATAAGCATAATCTGCCTCCACAATTATATTATCTCTATGCATTAAAAACAAGCAGCTTAAAAGTATACGATAATCAATACAACGTTAAGACCTGCTTTCGTGACAGGTAAAGTATATAATCTGATATTCCCCAGCTAACTTATCAATAAACCTAATACCCGCATCAACCTTATCTTTATCAAGATTCACAAATGAATCATCAAATATTATAAAAGGTTTTTCCCTTTCAAACATAGCATCAACCAATGCCATACGCATACATACCCCAACCAAATCCTTATATCCCATACTAAGAAATTTTGTGTCTCTGTCAAGCCCTAATTCTTTGTGCGAAAGACTAATATTGGCATCTAGTCTGTATGTATTATCCGGTTCACCTGTAATCATGCCGTAATATTTATCAAAACCTTTTTTTATAGGAGCAGTATATTTCGCTGTAAATGCTGCCTTTGCCTCTTCAAGCAATGATCCTGTTTCTTTGAGCAGCTTAAACTTATGAATCTTTTTTTCATAACTTTCATTTAATTCATCAAGTTCATTTTCGCATTCATTTAAATATTCAAGTTTTTCCTCAAGCTCATCTATCTGGCGGTTATAACCTGAGATATTTTTATTATGATTTTCAATTTCAACGCCTATTCTTCTTAAATTCTCATCGATTTCGGTTAAAGAATACTTTGTATCAACTTCCTTGGTATTTAAAATAGAATCTACATCGTTATTTATTTTAAATAATTCCTTTTCTTTTGAGACTTTATAAAACTCTGCCTTTAATTGTTCAATATCTCTGGTTTTTTCTTCCAGAAAATCAAGTTGCTTATACATATCCTCCTCTGGCTCAAAACCTATACTGATAATATATTTTTTAACCTCATCATAAGTACTCTTATACTCATCATTTATCTTTATATAATTATTCTTCTTTTCGGTAAGATTATTCTTTATATATTGATTTTGCTCATGAAGCTTTTCCATTTCTTTTATTCTTAACCGCTTATCACTAAGCTTTTCTTTTTTTAGTTTTATACTTTCCTCTTTTCGTCTGATTAACTGTTCTTTTTCATCATTCATCTGATTATTATTTACAGAAACTACTTCATTATCTAAGCGGTTGTTATCATTTGATAAATAATTATCATCTTTTTTCGGTATATAAGTAATCATTTTACTGCTGTTATATGAAGCAGAAATATATTTATTTATTTTCAAACTGATATAATTATATATATTTACAAATAATCCAATTATTAATACAAGCAGTGCAATTGCCATCAGCGCAACAAGTGCAGGTATAACCTTTTTAAGATTTAATACAAGAATCAGACATGCAATTCCGATTATCAGATAAATAACATCTCTTATAAAAAGCCTTGAATAGTCCTTATCTGATTTTATACCGTCTTTATTATTAATCTTATTATCCCCAATATTGTTTTCAGTTTTTGTTTTTTCTATCTCAGTATCGGTTTTATTTATTTCTGTATTGTCTATATCGCCCTTATCAGTTTCGACAGCTTTTTTTAATTCATCTGTCTTTAATGCTTGATACTCATTTATTAATTCAATCTCATCATCCTTTATTTCATTTTCAAGTAATTGCACCGCCTGCTTTTCTTCCTCAAGCTTAGAAACCTCATCTGCCAAAACCTTATCAATACCGGAAAGCTTTTCATTTTCTTCATCGTTTAATTTATATATGCTAAGTGCTCTTTTTTTCTCTGAAAGAGAATATGCTGATTCAAGCTTACTTTCAAGTACCTCTTTGTCAGGAATTTCTTCCTTAAATATTGCTTTTTCCTTCTCATAAATATTCTTTTTTTCATCAAATAACTTATTAATTCTTTCGTAGTCATTCTTTTTTATTTCTAAATCCTTAAATCTGCTTGTATCCTGCTGTCTTTTACTCCAAATCTGTTGTTCATCCTTCAAAGTTTCGATAGCAGCCTTTTCTTTCTTATTAAGCGTAACCAGATTATCAAATGAGTTTTCCAAATCGGTTCTCTGAGATATAATCTGCTTAAGCTCGGTCATCTTATCTTTTTGTCTGTAGATATCTCCCGTAGAACGCTTAGGACTCATGGAATTAAGTATATCGGCAAGTCTTGTACTTGCCTTTTCATAATTATTTATATCATCAGTACTGTCGGTAAGGTTTCCTAATTTTGCGCTAATTCCATCTGTAACACTTGTATCACAGGCATTTTGTGACACAAATATACTTCTTGTAAAGGATTTGCTGTCAAGGCCAAAAAGTTCCTCTCCAAGCTTTTTACTGTAATCACTGCTTTCCAAACCAGTGGTTTCATCCTTTAAAACAAATATATCATCCTTATCCTTAGTACCGAACACTCTTGATGCCTCGTAAACCTTTCCTCCTGCCTCAAATACCAACTGTCCTCCATAGACACCGCCCTGCCACGGTTTGAATCTTTTTCTTTCATTTTCATATTCATCTCTTTTGCTGTCATTATCAAAGCCGTAAAGCATAACCTTAATAAAGGCTGCAAGAGTACTTTTACCCCAACCGTTTTCTTCACATATTACATTTTTATCATCAAACTCTTTGGTAAAATCACTAAATTTACCAAAGTTTTCTATATGGCATCTAATTATCTTCATACAGTTTTTCCTCTAATAATACATTTGCTTCATCTGTTTTAATATCATCTTTACATTTTTCTGCATTTTCATACAATTATATTTCTTCACCTGAAAGAATATTTATACCATATCTTATAATCTCTGCCTTATCTTCATCGGATATTTCTTCTTTAGCCAGTACAATTCTGACAAATTCTCCTTTTAAAGATTCATCAAGCGCAAAGTCCTCATATGAGACCTTAAGCTTCGTCTCATCATACAACTTTACAAAATAATATTTATCTTCAAACTGCTTAAGTATATAATCCGTATCCTTTTCGCAAAATGCATCAACCTCACCTGTTAGAACAATTTTAATGAGACTTTCTTTCGAATACTCCTTTTTATTTAAAATGCTTTTTATTCTGCTAATTATCTCTGCCGAACTGTTAAGTCCGCTTATATCAGCATCTATTGTATAAAGTACCCTCTTAGCGATAGACACAAATTCTCTTTCACAAGTCTTTTTATCCTCATCTATGTTAAGAACCACAAAGCCATGCTCTCCACACTCATCAAAGCCCCTTCCCTCAAGGCATCCTGAGTAACAATATACTCCTCTTTTATCAAGCTCCGCCTCTTTATATGTATGTATATGACCTAAAGCAAGATAATCTATGCCTTTATTTCTAAGACTTCTAAGAGGTATAACAACTGTCTTATCCTTTGTCTGCCCAGCACTCTCCTGTCCATGAAGTGTCAAAATATTAAAATCATCATTATTGAGCACCAACTCGTTAAAAAGACTAACTTTATTTTCCTTATTAAGCACTGCACCGGTGATAACTACATTATCATTTTTCCCGATTCTATAACTTGTCCATTTTTCGCCAAATGTCTTCACGTTTTCAGGAATCTCTTCAATGTTATCCAAAAACATATCTTCATCATGATTTCCTTTAAGAATATAAAAATCTATATCCGGATTGTCTATAAAAGACCGGTAAACAGTATTTGCAGCCATTTTGGTAACCGTTTTCTTATCAAACAAATCACCTGCTATCAATATAGCCTCTATATTATTTTCTGCGGCATACTTTATCATATTACCATATGTATTAAATAATTCAATTTTTCTTTCTTTCGACTTCTTACGGTCAAGATTTGCTGTCATCTGAGAATCCAGATGAAGATCCGCACAATGAATTATCTTCATATTTTTTCCTTCCCTGTTTATTACTTTCCGTTTACCGCTTGCCTCCGGTACTGATAAATAAGTACACGCGTAGCTCGCTGTCGCTCACGCTACGCTTTGCACTTTTTATCAGTACCGGAGGCAAGCGATAAACTACATCTTTTCATTCTATTTCCATTTTATCTGCTGTTTATGAGTCCTTGTAGGCCTTCTTTTTCATAAATGTCTCTGTAGTATTCTACCTCATCTTTGATGAGTTCATCTATGACCTCCATGCCGAGAAGCTCAACAGGTGCTTTGTCATCTGTCATGATGTAGGAGCCTGCCTCGTATGGGATGAGATTCGCTGATACATCTGTCATAAGATTTATAAGCTCCGTGTCATTTTCCTTTGAGAGATTGTCTTCAAATCTGTTTATCATATCAGGGTTGTTGGAGGCAAACAGCTCTCTGTTGGTAGAGTGAGCAACATCAACGGTATACACTTCTGAAAACACGCTTGATATGGTGTCTGAAAGATACTGGTTTATATTTCCTTCCTTTGTACCTCTCATATTCATATTGACTACCATAACGCCATTTTCCTTAAGGTGATTTCTCACGAGTATGAAAAACTCATTTGATGACATCTGAAATGGTATGGTTATATCCTGATATGCGTCTACCATGATTATGTCATACTTATCATCTACTGCATTTAAAAAAGCTCTTCCATCATAGGTCGTAACCTTTATATTTTCCGGAAGTTCAAAGTACTCTCTTGAAAGTGCCGTAATCTTATCATCTATCTCAACACCTTCTATATCCATCCCGTCAAAATATCGGTTGCACTGGGTTGCATAGGTTCCGGTGCCCATACCTAGTATAAGAACATCAAGAGTTTTACTGTTATTATCTATATCAGAATTATCTGTGCCGGAATTATCCGGATTTTCCTCGTTATTCGTACTCGCAGCTTCATATATCCCTGCCATATAAGGCGCCGCCATTGCATAATCATAGTACATACCTGTCAAAGCCTTTTCTTTTTGATAAACAGACTGCACTCCAAAAAGAACATTGGTAGAAAGCACAACACTTTCATCATCCTCATAAACCTGAAGATAGTTATATACTGACTCGCCCTCATATGTTAAATCCTTTTGCCAAAATGCAAAGCTTGTATCATGTCCTAATATGCAGCATATCACAAATAAAATCACAGCCACCGGAAGCTTTTTTACAAATACCTTTGCGGAAACAAAATATATCACCGCAAGTAAAAGCAATATGCCGGCAAAAATCAAAAATGTAACCGAAGTACCAACCGCCGGTATACTTATAAATGTCGGTACAAATGTACCGATTATACTTCCGATAGTATTGGAAGCATTTAACGATCCCACAACCTTTCCGCTGTCATCCAGACTGTCAACGGTATATTTTACAAGAGACGGAGTTACCGTTCCGAGTAAAAAAAGAGGAAATACAAATATTACCATACATGCAGCAAATGCTGCGATTATAAGAAAATTACTGTTTACGGTAAATATCAGAAGTGCTGATATACCGATTATTATATATTTACCCACCACAGGTATCGCTGCTATCCAAACAGCTGCTATAATTATCCTGCCGTACAGCTTATCAGGATTGGGATTTTTATCAGCTGAGCGTCCTCCGTATATATTACCAAGTGCCATTGCTATCATAATTGTTCCTATAATGATAGTCCATACTATCTGTGAAGAGCTAAAATAAGGGGCAAGTAATCTGCTCGCACCAAGCTCTACCGCCATAACTGACATTCCGGCAAAAAATTCCGTAAGATAGAGATAGGTTTTATTTTTTAATATTTTTCTTTCTGCGATATTATTTATATCACTTTTTTTATCATTAATATCGATGTCGGTTTCTTTAATACTGTCTTCTTTAGCAGTATTTTCTTTGATAGTATTTTCTTTGGCAGTATTTTCTTTCATATTATTTCCCATATTTTTTCTTTCTTTCATACGATTTTATTTTATAAAATATAATATAAGCATCATTATGAAATTATATTAAAAAATACTGAAAAAATCAATATACCTGTATTTTACACAGTCAGCCACTATAGATTTAGATTTAAAAGTATAATAAAATCAAAAATATCTGTCAATCCCTTATCATTTTGATTGTCAACTTGTTATGCGTCTGATGTTGACAATATTAAAAATCGATTATATAATAATTACATTATATATTTTATCAGAAAGTATGGGCAATATAATGGACACACTTAAACTTGCATAGGAAATTATTTCAGGAAGACTAAGTACTAAGGATGATGCATTTTTATCAGAATTCATAGTTACGGATTTGGAAGATTTAAAAAAGGGAGCTGATATGATAAGAGCTGCCCTTGTCGGAGATAAGGTCGACCTTTGTACAATCATAAACGGTCGAAGCGGTCGTTGCAGTGAAAATTGTAAATTCTGTGCACAATCAGCGCACTATCACACATCATGTGAAATATATGATTTGCTTGACGAGGATACTATCGTTAATCAGGCACGCTCCAATGAATCCGAGGGAGTGGACAGATTTGGCATAGTCTGCTCCGGACATCACCCTTCCGAATCCGATTTTGAAAAAATTATACACACATTTGAACGTATGCACAAGGAATGTAAGCTTGAACTTTGTACATCACTCGGATTTCTTACAAGCGAACAGTTTAGAAGACTCAAAAATGCAGGTGTTACAAGCATACATAACAATATAGAAACCTCACGGAGATTTTTTCCGCACATATGCACAACACATACATTTGATGAAAAGATTGAAAATATTAAACGTGCTCAAGCAGAAGGTCTTTATGTATGTTCAGGAGGCATAATTGGTATGGGTGAAACATGGGAAGACAGAATCGATATGGCACTTACTCTCTCTGAGTTAAACATATCCTCCATCCCTATTAATTCACTTATGCCTATACCGGGAACACCGCTATATGAAAACGAACGATTAACCGAAGATGATATTATCAGGACAATAGCAATATTCAGATATATTAATCCAACTGCCGGAATCAGACTTGCCGGCGGTCGTGCACTTATGAGAAATGATGGCGAAGAAACCTTTACTTCCGGAGCAAGTGCCAGTATAACCGGCAACATGCTAACCACATCCGGCTCCACCATCAAAAGTGACAAGGAGATGCTCACACGTCTCGGTCGTGACATAACCCCTGTCTGGAAATAATCAAATCCCCCGTGTCACAGGGAACAGTTTCGGGTGTATCCATCTGAGACAGTTTCCGGTGACACTTTTTTATGCTTCAACTGTATAAAAAAATGTGCACGCATGGCACGTGTTACTTAACGCCATGCTTTGCACATTTTTTCATACAGTCTAATAAACCTATTTGATATGATATGGTTCCTATCCCCTTATCACAATATTATTTACTGTTTCCAAGCTTAATTAGCTTTGCAAGTATAAAATAGTTAAAACCACGGATTAAATGTCGTAATATGAATACAACTACTATTCCCAGACAGATACCTCTAAATAAGCCTTTTATGGCTATAGCACCGATTAAAGCTCCAAGCGGGATAAAAAACAGCCCACTTAAAAAGCTGATACGTCCGAACAAAAACTGGGAAAGCCAGGTAAGTACACAGGCAGCTGCCATAAAATACAAAAGTCCATTCATATGTAAGAAAAACGCTATAAGTCCTATTAATGCAAGTACAAAATGCATATAGTATTTGATTGTAAAATATCCACCCATTACATTTCCGATGGTTTCACCCGCGGTTTTGCCATTCTTGCCAACCGGATCAGGTTTTCGGCTGTTTTTATCAATCTTAGCACCGCAGACAGGGCATATCAGATTGTCAAGATCTTCCATGCTTTTAATCTTAAAATCATATTCTTTCCCACAATTAGCACAATATCTGTTCATTTTATCTTCCTAATCTGTTAAATTAAATATACTCTGATATATTTATATATCA
>JAFUEG010000108.1 GCA_017464045.1 Lachnospiraceae bacterium | reverse complement strand
TCTGTGCGGCTTTATCGAAGGAGCCATATCTATAGCCTTCTCATAATCATCCCTGTTTAAATCAAGTGTACTTACATAATCCCAAAAGCCTGTCTTTTCAAATATAGCATTTACCCTTACATATCTGTGATTCTGAACCTTGCTCATAAGATAGGTTGCTATACCAACCTGTACACCATGAAGCTGCGGTCTTTCCAGCATTTTATCAAGCGCATGTGAGATAAGGTGTTCACTTCCGCTGGTAGGAGTACTGCCGCCAGCTATCTCATTTGCAATACCACTCATAGCAAGCGAATCCACAAGCTCCCTTAAAAACAAATCATCCCTTATACTTTCAAAAGGAGTTCTGACAAAGCTGTTAACTGCCTTTTTTGCAATCATTACAGCAAAGTCATTCATGTCCGAATATCCCTTTTCAGACTCAAAAAGCCAATCATATAATGATGTAATCTTGGCAACCATATCACCTATACCCGAGTATAAAAACTTTTCCGGTGCGCTTTTAATTATATCCGTGTCAACAACTATTCCGTAAGCCATACGTGCCGGCACAGAGGTTCTTCTGCCGTTTACGATAAGTGATGCACTGGCTGACGAAAAGCCGTCACTGGATGCTGATGTAGGTATGCTTATAAATGGAAGCTTACGAAGATAAGCAGCATACTTTGCTGTATCTATAACCTTGCCGCCACCTATACCGAGTATTACTTGTGCCTTTGAATCTATATCAAAAGCAAGATTAATAATGTCATTTATATCTACTGTATCAAGCTCCATATAATCGAGTATATTTATACCTGATTTTTCAAGATTTTTTATTATATCCTTTCCAAACATATCTATAAGTCCGTTACCAAAATATATAACGGCATTTTGAAATTCATTGTCCTTAAGATATGTTCCCAAGTTTTCCATAGTTCCCTTACCCACCTTAAGTATGGCAGGTATGGCTATATGACTTCCTGCCATGATGTTCCTCCTGATTTAATAAATACTTCATAATTGTGTATTTTAAGATGAAATAAAAGAAATATATAAATTATTCTAAATTTTCAAACTTACTTACATACTATCTTTCTGAAATTCTTCTTACCACGCTTTAATATAAATTCATCATTAAATGCACTCTTCTCATATGCAGCAGCCACATCTGTTACCTTTTCATTATTTACTGTAACTCCACCCTGCTCTATAGCACGTCTTCCCTCGCTTCTTGAAGCAACAAGACCTGAAGCAACAAGGAGTGATATAAGGTCAATCTTGTCCTCTTTGAAATTATCCTCTGAAAGCTCTGCAGTAGGTATATTATCTGCATTTCCGCCGCCAAATAATCCCTTTGCGGTATCAAGAGCTTTCTTAGCTTCTTCCTCTCCATGAACAAGTGTTGTAAGCTCATAAGCAAGGATTTCTTTTGCCTTATTTAATTCGCTTCCTTCATACTTTTCCATCTCTTTAATCTGCTCAAGCGGAAGGAAGGTCAAAAGCTTGAGACATTTAATAACATCTGAATCATCTACATTTCTCCAATACTGGAAAAACTCAAACGGTGATGTTTTATTTGGATCAAGCCATACTGCACCCTTCTGGGTCTTACCCATCTTCTTACCCTCTGAGTTAAGTAAAAGAGTAATGGTCATAGCATGGGCATCCTTACCAAGCTTACGTCTTATAAGCTCAGTTCCGGCAAGCATATTGGACCACTGGTCATCCCCTCCGAACTCAAGATTACAGCCATACTTTTGATATAACATATAAAAGTCATAAGCCTGCATAATCATATAATTAAACTCTAAAAAGCTTAAGCCCTTTTCCATTCTCTGCTTATAGCACTCTGCAGTAAGCATTCGGTTAACAGAAAAGTGTGCACCAACCTCACGAAGTACATCTATATAATTAAGATTTAAAAGCCAATCGGCATTATTTACCATAAGAGCCTTACCATCTGAGAAATCTATAAAACGGCTCATCTGCTTTTTAAAGCAGTCACAATTATGCTGTATGGTTTCAGGTGTCATCATCTGACGCATATCGGTTCTTCCCGAAGGATCACCTATCATACCTGTACCACCGCCTATAAGTGCGATTGGCTTGTTGCCACCCATTTGAAGTCTCTTCATAAGACAAAGCGCCATAAAATGACCTACATGCAAACTGTCTGCCGTAGGGTCAAAGCCTATATAAAAGGTTGCCTTTCCTTCATTAATCAATTTGCTAACCTCTTCTTCATTGGTTATCTGCGCAATAAGTCCTCTCTCAACTAACTCATCATAAAGTTCCATTTGATTTATTTCCTCCATAACAATTAAAATCTTTTAAAATTTGCATAGCTTATGAATTATAACATCTCGCCTGATGGCCCGATGTAGTCATTCGAAAAATGCCGATTCACGCAAGCGTGACCGTCACTTTGCTCATTATATCACAAAGCCTCTTTTAATTCTATCAAATATCGCATATTTTCTAATTATTTTCATCATCTTTCAAGCATTATTCTTTGTATTACTTTATAAAATAAATCCATTAATATCCTTAATAATCATTGTACTTATCATTTTATATATCCTTCCTCGTTCGTCCTCTGACATATCCGATTCCTGCTGCCATAAACACAAAGTAAAACGGAGTTGTAATCGGTTGGTTAATATTAATAAGTCCCTGTATAAAATATCCAATCATAACAGCCAGCGAAATATATGCCACAACATCTTTTTTCGAGTTTTTAAGTATATAGATAAAGCTTGTTATAAAAAGTCCCGCATAAGATATCATACCACAAAGTCCGGTAGTTACAAGGTATTGCAATAGCTCATTGTGTGCATTATCATATATCTTTTTTGTAACGGAAACCATCTCATCATGATAATAAGTATTCATAAGTGTTTTCAGCGACTCATTTCCATATCCGAATAACTTGTTCATAACAGGGGCATCTTTAAAAATCTCTATGCTCTTCGTCCATATATAACCTCTAAAAGTCCCCCATCTGTAATTAAATGTAAATGCCCCGATATGCTTTTTATGTCCTACATAAACCACCAAAATACCGATAGCTGCAATCATTGCCATAAATAAAATTATAGCCTTGTTTTTATTTATCTTTTCAAACTTATCCCTAAATTTTAAATTTATAATTAAAGCTATAATATATAAAACTACAAACAATATCAAAATTAAAACTGCATAATCAAACCTGTCAAGATGTTCGGCAAATCCTCCGCGCTTATCATATTTTTTCTTAAGAACTTCCGACATATATTTATTGATAAGAACTACGCTAAAATTACCAAGCCCGAGCAAAACAAGAATTTGAAAAAAATTAATCAATACATTATCTTTAAATGCAAGGATAAACACAAAAAACATAACAGCACCGACACCTATATAAGCACTGTCACTGTTTGCTATCATAATAACAATCCCACCTATAACAACTATAATACCGGAAAAAATTCTATAAAAAAGCTTATCAGAAAATATAAACATACATATAAAAACAGCCAGACTTATTACAATAAAACAAGCAAAAATATTAATATTTCCAAAGGTAGATATAAATATATTATATTGCTTTTTACTTATACCCTCCTTCAACCTGAATACATAAAATAAAAAAGCCTGATAGATTCCCTTTGGTTTAAAACCGCTCTCAGAGAAACGTTTTGTATCAGGATCAATATGCTGAACAATTGAAACCAGATATGTAAAAATTGTCACAATCCCAAACATAACATACAGCGGAAGCTTTATATCAACATATCTGCAAAGCAGAAGAAACATAAAGCCTATAACCAGATACATCGAAAGACCCATAAATCTTCCATCCGAACCTGTAAAAGCAGAATTACTATTAATCATTCCATCATCAGTAATAGTTATAAGATATGCAAAAAAATTGGACATCAAAAAGAAAGCCATCCAAAGATCCGGATAAAACCATGGATTTCCTTTCTTCTCAACCACAAAAATACTTTTTGACTTATATAAATTGGTCCAATAAATTTCAAACGCATATGCAACGGCAATTAATATAATATAGCCAGTCGTTATCCTTAGAAAAAAATCACATCTTGTCTTTGTGATATCAAAATAATAATTATGAAATAATATCGGGAAAAAACATAATATTAAAAGTAAATACACATAATTAACACTGTCTATAATGTATTTCCCAATATACTTTTTATCAAAATCCTTAAACATCCTTATATCTCCGTTATCAGGAAAATTATTTCCTTTTTCATATTTCTTTGCCTTTAGTACATTTTTATTGCACAGTTTATCTTTAAATTAAAATTCTTAGTTTTATATAATTTCTAAAAACTTATTTTTAGGTACCGGCTTTGAGAAGAAAAATCCCTGAAGATAATCAACTCCAAGTTTTTTCAGCATATCTATATGCTCCTTCTTCTCCACACCCTCAACCAATATTTTACAGCCAAGATCGTGTATCATATTTATACTGTTTTTTAGTATAATACGTCCGTTTGAATTTTTTTCAGCACTCCATAATATACTCTTATCTATCTTAACCACATCAAAGTCAAGAGAGAATATTCCTTCCATATTGGAATAACCTGTTCCGTAATCATCCATGGAAAGTAAAAAGCCCTGTGATTTAAGTTTTTTGGTTACACAAGACAGCACCTGATAATCCTCAGCTCCCACAGACTCAGTTATCTCAAAATTAAGCATGGCATGTTCTATATTGTATTCATTGACAATCTCCATAATATGTTCAAAAAATCCCGGTTTTATACACTGAATAACCGAAAGATTAACATTGATACAATCCATTCCGTGCTTCATAGGTATTCCGCTTTCAAGAAAAGCACAGACCTCACGAAGTACAAAATCGTCTATCTCCTCCACAAGCCCTATCTGTTCCGCAACCGGAGTAAATTCGTCCGGTGAAATGTATCCGATAGAATCATCTATCATCCTGACCAATGCTTCCGCTCCATGAAGAGATGCTCCTACAATATTGTATGTAGGTTGATAATATACTTCAAATTTTTCTTCCCTTAGATTTCTCTTTATAGCCCTTTCTATCTCTGCCCTTCTCATGATCCATGAAATATCAATCTCTTCCTTATTGGCACTTGCAGGAATCAGACTATCCGATACAAACAACACGTCCTCTATGGAATTAAGTTCTCCCGGCATGGATGAAATTATTATAGCCGCATCAAGCAAAACCGATGAATTAGCGATATCCCATTCCTCATTAAAACGGGATGAAATTTTATCCTTTATTTCTTCTATCTGAGAATTCTTATAATCAGAGAAAATCACAACAAAGGTTTCAGGATTAGGATGATATATGTTATATCGTGGAACCATGGTTTTAAGATAATCAGCTATTTTTTCTGTAAGAATGTCATCATTTACCGATCCTGTTACCCTCTCTATTACGTCCGCATTAATAATCTTGATAAAAATCATATGCACACTTTCTTTCATAATTTTAAAATTATGAACGTCCATCTGTAAAGCTTTTCTGTTATAGATATTGGTAACCGAATCCAGTCTGTCATCCTCGCTTTCAACAGCAATCATAACTCCCAATAAAGCTATGGACTCTGCAAAAAGTTCACTCTTAATGTCTATATTTACAAGCTGAATAAATATACCCGCTATAGATAGCAAAAAGAAATATATAAGAGCAATACGTCTTCTAAGAGTAATTGCATTCCATGAAAACATAAGCTCTGTCATCGCCAAAACATAATATAATCCTGCTACACCGTATATCAGATATTCAGCCCAGTTTCTTGTAAACTGCATATTTTCATCATAGTAATAAAGCGAATGAAAAAACGGATTAAGCAATACAAAAACTTCCGTCACAATAAGCGGAAGTGCATATATGATATTATGAATTACCTGTCTTTTTCGACTTTTACCGGTGACACTCAACACATAATAGTAAAGAATCGGACAGAGTGCAGTATGCAGAAAAAAATACAAAAATTGAAACGATTCAAGACTATAATAAGCTCCATTGTATTTTTGAGCATAAGGCTCAGTAAATGCTGCTCCTGTTGTTGAAAGAGCATTTAACATAACAATGAAAACCATGATTATAAATATTTTATTTTGAATACGATCTGTTCTCTTTTGGAGAAATGTAAACAAAAACACTGTTAAACAAATCGTAAGTGTTGCTGCATAAAATGCAATATGAAACTCATTTGTAATATGCATGGGTTCCTCCCAAATAAAACAACTATTTTTATCCGTTACATATTACCATAAAATGCTTATTTCGGCAAACATTTGCGCTATTTTCATATCAGCCTTAATCAAAAATATAAATTTTTTTAACAACTACTTCTTTCCCGTCAGATAATATACTGCAAGAGCCGTCCTGTGAGACAAGCCCTCCTTCGAAAGAATTCCGGTTATATAATTCTTAACCGTACCTTCAGAGATATATAGCTTACCTGCTATCTCTTTATTTGAAAGCCCCTCTGCCACCGCTTTTATAATCTCGAGTTCCCTTGGTGAATAAGGTGTTGCATCAAAGCCTTCAGAAAGTCCTGATGCAGCAGTATTACCTGCAGTAAGCGACTCCATTACACTTTCTTCCATAACACCTGTACCGAAGTAAACCGACTTTATCATCTGCTTTAGATGCTCCGGTGTATGGTTTTTTATAAGATACCCCTTCGCACCGTTTTTCAATGCCTGCTTTACCAGTTCATCATCGTCAAAGGTGGTAAGGATAAGAACCTTTCCAAGCCCTTTTTCAACAATTATCTTCGTCGCCTCAATTCCGTCCATTTCCGGCATCTGAATATCCATAAGGAATATATCGGGTGCTTCTTTTTTTGCAAGCTCAATCGCTTCTAATCCGTTTGAAGCCACACCAAGCACCTCGAAATCATCATCCACATCAAGTATTATCTTCATACCGTCACGAACAAAATCACTGTCGTCTGCAATTATAACTTTTATCTTATCCATGTTATCTCTCTCCTATCGGAAGTATCATCGTCACTGTAAAGCCTGCTTCTGTTTCAAATCCGAGACTGCCGTTTACCGCCCGAACTCTCTGCCTCATTCCGGATATTCCCATTCCGTCAGTCATCTTGACACAGCCTATACCGTCATCCGTTATGCTGCATCGGACTACCTTATTCATCACAACCAGCTTTATATCTATGTGCTTACATCTGGCATACTTCATGGAATTGGAAACGGCTTCGAAGGCATTATCAAGAATTACCTCCCAGATGTCATCCGAAACAAGCATGGTATCTCCTTCAACCGATAATTCCGCTTCAACTCCCCTGCCGTTACAATCCTCACACAGCTTGTACAATTGAAGCATCGCCAGCTTATTTTTCTTTGGTCTTTCCTTTCTCAATATGCCTCTTATCTCATCCATACCGGTTCTAAGCTGATCAATAACCGCCTGTATCATACCCTTTGACTTCTCCGGATCCTTATCCATAAGAAGCTTCGCACCCTCAAGCTGATATACGGAGCCGTTGATGTTATGTCCAAGCTTATCGTGCAAGGTCTGGGAAAGATTTGCCCTTTCCTCAAGTATCTGATTTTGAGCAACCAGCATACCCTTCCT